>CAYRLV010000155.1:0-8431 GCA_964425155.1 uncultured Ornithinicoccus sp.
TGGTCAGTGCTGGTGGTCGGGCCCGAGTCTGGCGACCGCGGCAGCAACCAGTTCCGCGTTGTCCCGCGCGGTGCATCCGTCCGGGAGCAGGAGCGTGTCCTCGAGACCGATTCGCGTGTCGAGCCCCCACTCGGCCGCCAGGTCGAGTGCCCGCCAGGTGGACTCATCCTCGCCGTGCAGGAGGAGCGGTACGCCCGGAACGGTCGCACGGACCGACGCGACGAGTTCGGTCGCCTGGGCGACGACGAGCTGGTGGTCGGCCAGGTCGGGGAGTTCCACGAGGACCCGCAGGCACCGGGACCGGTGCGGCGAGCGCCGCCAGGCCGTGAGCCCCTCGACGTTCCAGACGCCGGCCTCGACGCCCACACCGCGCCCGAGCAGCAACGTCGCCACGTCGTCCGCACCGTCCTCGTGCCAGTTGACCGAGGCGAAGTCCGGCAGGACGGTCCAGGAGCCGAAGGCGGCCAGTCGGTCCGCGACCGAGGGGATGCTCCAGGCGCCGGTGGTGACCCCGATCGGGGTCCCGGGGCACGCGGCCCGGGCGGCGGTCATGTAGCGGTCGACGTCCGCGGCAGCGAGGCTGTCCCGCCCGTCAGCGGCCTTGGCGTGCAGGTGAACCGCGGCGGCACCCAGCGAGACCGCGGCCCGGGCCTCCTGCGCGACATGCTCCGGGGTCGCGACCAGGCTGGGGTGCTCCGCAGGCAGCCGGGCCCCGTTGACGCAGACCTTCAGCAGCACCAGTCCAGCCTAGGAGCCACGCCGAGTACGGTTCGAGTCACGGGGGCGACCGAAGGGACGAGCCGATGACCGTGAACGCCGACAAAGTGACCGTCGCCTGTTGCCAGGTCGCGCTGGAGTTCGGCGAGGTGGCGACCAACCTCGCGACGCTGCGCGGGGCCGTGCAGGCTGCCGCCGAGCGCGGCGCGCAGGTCGTCGTGCTGCCTGAACTCGCCTCCACCGGTTACCGGTTCGAGTCCCAGGACGAGATCGAGCGGTTGGCCGAGCCGGCAGACGGGCCCACGGTGCGGCAATGGTGCGACTGGGCGGCGGAGCACCAGATCGTGCTCGTCGCCGGTTTCGCCGAGCGCGCCGACGACGGTCGCATCCACAACTCGGCGGTGCTGGTGGATCCGACCGGGGTGCGGGCGGTCTACCGCAAGGCGCACCTGTGGGACCGGGAGTCCGAGTGGTTCGTCCCCGGCGTCGACGCGCCGCCCGTCGTCGACACCTCGATGGGTCGGCTGGGTGTGATGGTCTGCTACGACCTCGAGTTCCCCGAGTGGGTGCGGCTGCCCGCGCTCGCCGGCGCCGAGCTGTTGTGCGCCCCGGTCAACTGGCCGTATGCGCCGCACCCCGAGGGGGAGCGTCCCTCCGAGGTGGTCAAGGCCATGGCGAACGCCGCGACCAACCGGATCTTCGTCGCGGTCTGCGATCGCGCCCGCACCGAGCGCGGCACCGCCTGGGTGGGCGGCAGCATGGTCGTCGACCCCGACGGCTACCCGATGACCACGTCGGTGTTCGACGCCGAAGGGACGGTGCTGGCCGAGGTCGACCTGGCCGCGGCTCGCAACAAGGCGTTGGGGGACCGGAACGACGTCCTGGCCGACCGCCGCCCGGACCTCTACGGCCCGGCCAGGACTGCCACCGCAGCCACGACTCCCTGACGCGGCCTACGAAGCAGGCGTGGCAGGCGACGTCTCGGCGGGCCCGCCCACCGCGCCGTCCGTCGCTCCGTCCGCCGTGTCGGCGGGCTCCCTGCGCAGCCCTCGCACCCCGGGCACGAGCAGCGTGCCCAGCGCGACCGCGGCATACAGGACGCCGGACACCAGCAGCAGGTCGGCGACGTCCGCGTGCGTCGCGAGCCAGCCGTAGACGAGGGTCCCGCCCGGGATGGCGAGGAACGACCCGAGCATGTCCCAGCTGGACACCCGGGACAGCGCCTCCTGCGGCACCTGCTCCATCAGGGCGACGTTCCACCCGGTGCCGAACACCTCGGTGCCTGCTCCCGCGATCAGCGCGCCGATCGCGACGACCACGGTCTCGGGCCGGATCCCCAACGTGCACAGGGGAACCGCCATGAGCGACACCCCGATCATGCCCTGCCGGAGCGGGCGGTTGAGGGGCAGTCGAAGCAGGACCAGGGTCATGACGATCGCGCCCACGCCCTCCGCGCTGACCACGAGGCCCCAGCCCCGTGCGCCGAGGTCGGGGTCGCTCTTCGCGATCACCGGGCCGAGCACCGACCACGCGCCCGCATGGATGGCGTTGACCAGGCCGAACGCCAGGATGATCACCCACAGCCAGGTGCGGCTGCGCATCTCCGACCAGCCCTCGCGCAGCTGGCTGAGCAGCGAGGACCCGGCGGCCGAGTGCGCCGCGTCGGGCAGGCGGACGCGCAGGAGGGCGAGCGCGCCGAGCAGGAAGCCGATGGCGTCGGCCGCGATGGCCCAACCCGGCCCCACCGTCGCCACCAGCGCGCCGGCCACTGCCGGGCCGAGCACCATCGCGCCCCGGCGCGCGAACGCCATCACCGCGTTGGCCTCTTGCAGCTGGGACCGAGCCACGAGTTGCGGCAGGACGCCCTGCGTCGCGGGGAGCGCGAAGGCCGAGGCGGCGCCGTTGATCGCCTCCAGCACGATCAGGGACGTGACGGAGGCCTGTCCGCGGAGCAGCAGCACGGCCACCGCGCCCTGGCTGACCGCCCCGACGAGGTAGGAACCCTGCAGCACGACGGTCCGGCTGAACCGGTCGGCGGCCAGTCCACCCAGGATCACGAAGCAGACCTGCGCGGCCATGTAGGCCGCGAGGACGTGACTGAGTGCCCCCGCCGAGTTGTCGATGTGCAGGACGGCGAAGGCCAACGCGACCGGGGTCATGCTGCTCCCGAGCGCGGTCGCAGCGCCGGAGCAGAAGAACCAGCGGAAGTTGCTCTCCCGCAACGTCTCCAAGGGTCGGGTCCTCATCACGCGTCGCCGTCGGAGGGCCCGGAGTCGCCCGACTCCTCCGACGCCAGCTGGAACAGGAAGGAGCTGAACGACGTGTGGACCGTCCCCGGGGTGCGCGGCGGCCGGGCACCCTCGTGCGCGGCCGTGGAGGCGCGCAGCACCAGGTCCAGCACCTCGGCCCAGACCTTCGGCTCCAGCCACAGCTCCGCGTCGGTGAAGTCGGAGGGTGCGTCGACGTCCCGCTGCCGCACTCTCCGGCGCAGCTCGGTCGCGTAGGCCTCGACGAGCAGCACCATCGCCTCCGCCGAGCCGGCCGAACCACGCGCGGCCGCGGAGCGATCACCTGGCTCCTCGGTGTGTGGGGGAGCGACGTACCGGTACTTCTTCGCCCGCCCGCCCCGCACCCGCTCCGTCCCGCACTCGACCAGTTCGCCGGCCCGGGCGAGCACCCGGACGTGGTAGCTGGCGTTGGCCTGGGTGATGTCGAGCTCGCGGGCGATCTCGGCCGCGCTCAACTCGGCACCGGTCAGCAGCGACAGGATCTGCAGCCGCACCGGGTGGGCGACCGCGCGCAACGCGCGGACCTGCTCATCCTCCAAAGGCATGTTTGGCAGTATGGCGCGTGCTCACCATACTGTCAAACAGTCGTTTGGAGGTGGTCAGGACTGGGTGGCCAGCTCCAGCGCCGGTTCCTGCTCGGCGGGGGTGCGCTTGGTGCCGATGGTCAGGGCCAGCAGGCCGCCGACGACCGCGGCCCCCGCGCCGAAGAGGAAGCACAGCTGGAAGGCACCGCTGGTCGGGATCGCCGGGGTCCCCGGTGCCAGCACCATGGTCTGGCTGGTGAGCAGGGTGGCCATGACCGCACCGGCGGTCGTGGTGCCGACCGAACGGGCGAGGGTGTTGACGCCGACCGCGGAGCCGGCCTCGTGGCGAGGGGAGTTCTCCAGGATCAGGGTGGGCATCGCGGCATACCCGATGCCGACGCCGGCGGAGCTGATGCACATGGCGACCAGCAGCTGCCACGGCTGGTTCATCATGAACAGCGCGACGACGTAGCCGCCGCCGAGGACCGCCGCGCCGACCGCCAGCGTGGTCTTGGCGCCGATCGCGTCGATCAGCTTGGCGGACACCGGGGCCATGACCATCATCATCAGGCCGGCGGGCGCCATCCACAGGCCGGCCTCGAGGATGGTCTGCCCAAGGCCGTAGCCGGTGGCCTCCGGCATCTCGAGCAGCTGGGGCACGACGATCGACTGCGCCATCATGCCGAAGCCGATGAGCACGGCGGCCAGGTTGGTCAGCAGCACCGGGCGGCGTGCCGTGGAGCGCAGGTCCACGAGCGGTTCGCTGCGGCGCAGTTCGTAGGCGCCCCAGCCGACCAGGACGACGATGCCGCCGACGATGCAGGCCCAGGTCGTCGGGGAGCCCCAACCCCAGTCGCTGGCCTTGGACAGACCGACCAGGGTGATCACCAGACCGATCCCCAGGCCGACCGCGCCGAGGGTGTCGAAGCGGGCCGGGTGCGCGTCGTGGACGTTCGGGACCAGGAGGATCGACGCCAGCAACACCAGGACGGACAGGACCGCGGACAGCCAGAACAGCATGTGCCAGTCATAGTTCTGCACCACCCAGGCCGACAGGGGCAGGCCGATGGCGCCGCCGACGCCCAGCGTGGCGCTGAGTGCCGCGATGGCGGACGTCGCCATCTTGGGCGGGGTCACCTCGCGCACCATCGAGATCGCGACCGGGATGTAGCCCATGGCGATGCCCTGCAGGACGCGGCCGGCGGTCATGGGCAGGAACGAGTCGGAGACCGCGCAGACGAGCGACCCCACGATGAGGATCGCCGCGCTGCCCACCAGCACCCGCTGCTTGCCGAGGATGTCGCCCAGCCGTCCGGCCACCGGCATCGCCACCGCGCCGCCCAGGAGAGTGGCCGTGACCACCCAGGAGGCGTTGCTGGCCGACGTGCCGAGCAGCCGGGGCAACTCGGCCTGGATCGGGATCACCAGGGTCTGCATCAGGGCGGCACACAAGCCGCCGAAGCAGAGGGTGAGCACGACCAGGGTCGCGGCGGAGAACCGCCCGGCGGGGGCGGTGGGGGCAGTGGGCTCGGACATGCGGCGTCACTCTCGGAGAGGAAATCGGTGCATATGTAAGGTACATACATGTACCATGATGGTGTCAAGTCGAAGGAGAGGAGTCACGGGATGGAACGTCGGTCGACACGCTCCGCCGAGCGCGCCGCCACCGCCGCTGCGACCCCCGGCCGGGACGTCGCCGCCCACCTGTTCCGGCTGGACCGGCGCCGGTATGCGGTGGAGCACCAGGCCACGCTCGGCGCCGCCGACCTGCGGTTGCTGTGGCTCCTGTCGGACGGGACGGCCCGGACGCTGCGGGAGATCTCCGAGACGCTCGACCTCGAGCAGTCGACGGTGAACCGCCAGGTCAACAAGGCGATCCGGTCCGGTCACCTGCACCGCTACACCGAGTCCGCGGGCCAGGCCGCTCTCGTCGCGCCCACGCCCGAAGGGCGGGCCCGGCTCGAGCAGGACATCGCGCTCGTGATGCGCCTCTACGACCAGGCCCTGGAGTCGTTGGGCGACGAATCCGGTGAGTTCCTCCGGCTCCTCGGCAGATTCGTGGCCGGGTACGAGGAAGCGGTGGCCAACGAGCTCCGTCGGTGAGCCCCAGCACCAGCGCGTCTGGTGCTGGGGATCGCAGGCTCTGGCCGTACCCGGACTTCCCCGTGACCCCCGGCCTCGGCGATCCTGTCCGGACGGGCGCGGAGCCGTGCGCCCGGGCCGGTGTGCCCGGACGCCGGCGACGGGAGAGGATGGCAGTGCTCTCCACCGTGCGTTCCACGGCCGACACGACCCCCCGGAGGTGAGGCATGAGCCGCAGCAGACCGCTGCCCGAGCGGGCGAGTGTCGTGGTCATCGGCGGCGGGGTGATGGGCGTGAGCGCCGCGTTCCACCTGGCCGAGGCCGGCGTGCCGGACGTGGTGCTGGTCGAGAAGGACGCGCTGGGCTCCGGCTCCACCTGCAAGGCCGCGGGCGGCGTGCGCGCCCAGTTCTCCGACCGGCTCAACGTCGAGCTCGGGATGCGCAGCCTCGAGGCCTTCCAGCGGTTCGGCGAGCGGCCCGGTCAGGAGATCGACCTGCACCAGGTCGGTTACCTGTTCCTGCTCGACGACCCCGAGGCGGTCAGCGCCTTCGAGGCCAACGTCGCGATGCAGAACGAGCTCGGGGTGCCGAGCCGCATGCTCAGCCCGGAGGAGGCGAAGGGGCTCGCGCCGCTGCTCGACACCGAGGGCATGCTCGCGGCCGCCTTCTCGCCGACCGACGGGCACTGCACCCCCGAGTCGGTGGTGCTGGGCTACGCGACCGGCGCCCGACGGCACGGCGCCCAGCTCGTGCCCGGCTGTGCCGCGCTGGGCATCGAGACCTCCGGCGACCGGATCACCGCGGTCGTCACCGAGGGCGGCCGGATCGAGACCGACACCGTCATCTGCGCGGCCGGCGCCTGGGCCAAGGAGGTCGGCGGGTGGGTCGGGGTCGACCTGCCGGTGACGCCGCTGCGTCGCCAGATCATCGTGACCGAGCCGGTGCCCGACCTGCCGCCGGACCTGCCGATGACGCTGGACTTCGCGACCAGCTTCTACTTCCACCGCGAGGGCGCCGGGCTGCTCATCGGGATGTCCGACCCCGACGAGGAGCCCGGCTTCAACCTGTCCCGCACCGACGCCTGGCTGCCGCGGCTCGGCGAGGCGATGCAGCGCCGCGCACCCGGCCTGCTCGACGTCGGCTTCGCCAGCGGCTGGGCCGGGCTCTACGAGATGACGCCCGACCACAACGCGCTCATCGGCGAGGCCACCGGTGTCGGCCGCTTCCTCTACGCCACCGGCTTCTCCGGTCACGGCTTCCTCATGGGGCCGGCCGTCGGCGAGGTGCTCCGCGACCTGTATGGCGGCCACTCCCCATACGTGGACATCTCGCCATTGGACGCCGCCCGGTTCGACCGGGCAGGCTCTCGTCCAGAGCTCAACATCATCTAGCAGCACCGAGACGCACAGGAGAACGCAGTCATGAGTACCGCCACCGAGACCCTGCCCACCGCCGAGGACCTGCAGGCGCAGGCTCGTGCCGCGCTCGAGCGCTGCGGCGTCGACGTGAGCACGCTGGCCGGCGACCAGACCGCGCGCTCGCCGATCAACGGGGCCGACCTGCTGCCGGTGTCGTGGACCGATGCCGCCGGGGTCGATGCGGCCGTGGCGCGGGCCAAGGAGGCGTTCCAGACCTGGCGCACCACCCCCGCCCCGGTGCGCGGGGCGCTGGTGCGTCGGTTCGGTGAGCTGCTCACCGAGCACAAGGCCGACATCGGTGCCCTGGTCAGCCTGGAGGTCGGCAAGATCACCTCGGAGGCGCTCGGCGAGGTGCAGGAGATGATCGACATCTGCGACTTCGCGCTCGGCCTGTCCCGGCAGCTCTACGGCCGCACCATGCCCTCCGAGCGGCCGGGCCACCGGCTGATGGAGACCTGGCACCCGCTCGGTGTCGTGGGCGTCATCTCCGCGTTCAACTTCCCCTGCGCCGTGTGGTCGTGGAACACCGCGATCGCCCTCGTCTGCGGCGACCCGGTGGTCTGGAAGCCGTCCGAGATGGCGCCGCTGACCGCGCTCGCCTGCAACGCGGTGCTGCAGCAGGCGATCCGCGAAGCCGGGGCCCCGGAGGCCCTGAGCCAGGTGGTCATCGGCGGCGCCGACGTGGGCGAGCGGCTCGTCGAGCACCGCGACGTGGCGCTGCTCAGCGCGACCGGGTCCACCAGGATGGGTGCCCAGGTCGGCCCGAAGGTGGCCGCCCGGTTCGGCCGGTGCCTGCTCGAGCTCGGCGGCAACAACGCCGCGATCGTCGCCCCGTCGGCCGACCTCGACCTCGCCACCCGCGGGATCGTGTTCGCGGCGGCCGGGACCGCCGGCCAGCGCTGCACGACGATGCGCCGGGTCATCGTGCACGAGGATGTCGCCGACGACCTCGCCAAGCGGCTCGCCGACGTCTACGGCCGGCTGCCGATCGGTGACCCCACCACCGAGGGCACGCTCGTCGGCCCGCTGATCAACCAGCGCTCGTATGACGGGATGGTCGCCGCGCTGGAGCAGGCCAAGTCCCAGGGCGGCACCGTCCTGGCGGGCGGGGAGCGCCGGCTGCAGGACGCCGCCGACGGGGCCTACTACGTCGAGCCCGCCGTCGTCCGGATGCCGGAGCAGACCGAGATCGTCGGGCAGGAGACGTTCGCGCCGATCGTCTACCTGATCACCTACCGCGAGCTGGACGAGGCGATCGCCCTGAACAACGCGGTGCCGCAAGGCCTTTCGTCCGCCATCTTCACGTCGGACAACGCGGAGGCGGAGCAGTTCATGAGCGCCGTCGGGTCCGACTGCGGCATCGTCAACGTCAACATCGGGACGTCCGGCGCCGAGATCGGCG
>CAYRLV010000156.1:0-8361 GCA_964425155.1 uncultured Ornithinicoccus sp.
GCCGGCGACACCGACGAGGCCCCCGGGGAGCAGCCGGCCTCGCGGATCCACTGGCGGTCCTGGCACCCCGCGCAGCTGCTCGCGGTCGCGGTGGCCTTCGTCGCCCTCGCCGTCACCTCGCTCGCGCCCCAGCTGGTCCTCGGCCTGCTCGGCCCCTGACCACCCCACCCCGGGTTGTTGCGGAGAGTTCGGCCCCTCGACGGACCGGAGACGCCGCAACGACCGGGGTGGGGGTGGGGGTGGCGGCCGGAACACCCGGGTGTCGATGGGCGTTCTCTGGACATGCACCGCCATTTCAACGGTCTCAAGACGGCCGCGCTGTTCGGGGCGATCTGGGCCCTGCTGCTCGGCATCGGTGCCGTCGTGGGCGGCGGCCGCTTCATCTGGCTGTTCGCGCTGCTCGGCGTCGGGATGACGTTCTACGGCTACTGGAACAGCGACAAGCTGGCGATCAAGGCGATGCACGCCTACCCGGTCAGCGAGGCCCAGGCGCCGGAGATGTACCGCATCGTCCGGGAGCTGTCGACCAAGGCCGACCAGCCGATGCCGCGCCTCTACGTCTCACCCACCGAGGCGCCCAACGCGTTCGCCACCGGGCGCAACCCGAGCCACGCCGCCGTGTGCTGCACCGAGGGGATCCTGGGGCTGCTCAACGAGCGCGAGCTGCGCGGGGTGCTCGGGCACGAGCTGATGCACGTCTACAACCGCGACATCCTCACCTCGTCCGTGGCCGCCGCGATCGCCGGTGTGATCACGAGCGTCGCGCAGATGCTGATGTGGGTCGGCATGTTCGGCGGTTTCGGCGGCGGCGGTGACGACGACCGGCCCAACCCGCTCGCCATGCTGGCGATGGCGCTGCTCGCGCCGATCGCCGCGACCATGATCCAGCTGGCCATCAGCCGCACCCGCGAGTATGACGCCGACGAGGACGGCGCGAAGCTCACCGGCGACCCGCTCGCCCTGGCGTCCGCGCTGCGCAAGCTCGAGTCGGGCACGGCTCGCGCTCCGCTCGCGCCGCAGCCGGCGCTGGTCAACGCCAGCCACATGATGATCGCCAACCCGTTCCGGGCCCAGGACGTGTCGCGGCTGTTCGCCACGCACCCGCCGATGGACGAGCGGATCGCCCGGCTGGAGGCCATGGCCGGCGGCCACCAGTCCTCCTCCTGGGACGTGTGAGGCCGGCCGTCCGACGGTCGTGATGCCCGGGCAGTCACCCGCCTACCGGTCAGACGGCGGCGGCGTCCTGCTCGGCGACGACCCGCCCGCCGGAGACCACCAGTTCCCGGGGAGGCACACGCACCAGCGCATCCGGGACGTTCTCGGCGTCGAGCAGCACCAGGTCGGCCCGCGCGCCGGGGACCAGGTCGTGCGACGTCCGACCGACGAACGGCGCGGCCATCGAGCTGGCCAGACGGACCGCCGTGGTGAGCTCGTCGTCGAGCCGCAGGCCGTGCAGCCGCGCGAATCCCAGCGCGATGCCGAGCATGTCGCCGTCGCCGAACGGCGACCACAGGTCGCGGATGCCGTCGGTGCCGAGGCCGAGACCGATGCCGCGCTCGACCATCTCGTCCCACGGCAGGGGTGCCGTGCCCGGTGGGGCGACCGTCGTCCACGAGATCCCGGCCTCGGCCAGTTCGTCGAGGAGGGGGCCCTGTCGCGACCACGGCAGCTCGCCCAGGGCGAAGCCGTGCGAGACGTTGACCTTGCCCTGCAGACCGGTGGCCCTGGTGCGCTCGATGATCAGCTCGAACTGGAAGGCTCCGAGCTCGCCGCGGTCGTGCAGGTGGATGTCCAGGCCGACTCCCCGCCGCTCCGCGATCGCGAACAGCCCGTCCAGCTGCTCGACCGGATCACGGTCGATGCCAGCGGGATCCAGGCCACCGATCCACGCCGCTCCGGCGACGGCGGCCTGGTCGAGCAGGTCGAGCACGCCGGGACGGCGCACGACGCCGTCCTGCGGGAAGGCGACGATCTGCACGTCGATCGCCCCGTCCAGCCGGTGCTCCGCCTCCTTGACGTGCTCGAGCGCACGCAGACCGAGACCCAGGTCGACGTCGACGTGCGTGCGGGTGGCGGTGGTGCCGTGCCGAATGAACTGCCTCAGCACCGCCACGGCGCCGTCGACACTCGGGATGTCGTGACGGTCGCGTTCGGCCCGTTCGTGGGCGATCCGGGCGGGGACGGTGTCGGCTCCCGCGGAGGGCACCCACGGCCGACCCCACCAGCTCTTGTCCACGTGCGCGTGGGCGTTGACCAGCCCCGGCAGGGCGAGCAGGCCGCGACCGTCGAGGTGCTCCGTGCCGTCCTCGACGGCCCCCGTGGTCGGTCGCAGCTCGGTGATCACGCCGTCATCGATCAGGACGTCGACCCGGGACTGCCCCCACGGGCGCACGTCGGTCAGGATGAGGTCGGTCATGGGGTCGATCGTAGGCGGGCCGATGTGGCGCACCTCCCGCGCCGGTCGGTCTGAAAGGGTAGGCGCCATGGGAAACCTGACCCGGAGGGAGGCGGCGTCGCGCGCGGCGCTGGTGGACGGCACGGCATACCGGGTCCGGTTGGACCTCGACCGGGGGGACGCGACCTTCGACTCGACCACCACGATCACCTTCGGTTGCCGGGAGCCGGGGAGCAGCACCTTCCTGGATCTCCGGGCCGACGCGGTGCGCGCGATCACGGTGAACGGCAAGCCGATCGACCCGGTCGTCGTCGATGACCGGGTCGAGCTGACCGACCTGGCCGCGGACAACGAGGTCGTCGTGTCCGCGACGATGCGCTACAGCCGGGACGGCCAGGGCCTGCACCGGGCCGTGGACCCGGCGGACGGACGGCACTACGTCTTCGGCCACCTGTTCCTCGACGCGGCTCCACGGGTCTTCGCCTGCTTCGACCAGCCCGACCTCAAGGCGCCGTTCGACATCGAGGTGAGCGCCCCGGAAGGGTGGACGGTCATGGGCAACGGTGCCGCCACGCAGGTGTCGCCCGGGCAGTGGCGACTGGCCACCACACTGCCGCTCCCGACCTACATCGTGACCGTCTGCGCCGGTCCGTGGGCCACGGTCACCGACGAGCACGACGGCATCCCGCTGCGGATCCATGCCCGCGAGTCGTTGCGAGAACCGTTGGAACGACAGGCGGCCCAGATGTTCGAGGTCACCAAGGCCTCGTTCGACCACTACCACGGCCTCTTCGGCATCCGCTATCCGTTCGGCGAGTACCACCAGGTATTCGTCCCCGAGTTCAACGCCGGCGCGATGGAGAACCCCGGCTGCGTGACGTTCCGCGACCAGCTGCTCTTCCGGGGGGCGGTGAGCCGGGAGGAGCTGCTGCGCCGGAGCGGCACCATCGCCCACGAGATGGCGCACATGTGGTTCGGCGACCTGGTCACGATGGCCTGGTGGGACGACCTGTGGCTGAACGAGTCGTTCGCCGAGTACATGGCGCAGCGCACCCTGATGGCAGCCACCGAGTTCACCGACGCGGCGGTCGACGCGGCGATGAAGCGCAAGGTCTGGGGCCACACGGCGGACCGGATGCCGTCCACCCACCCGGTGGCCGGGGCGGAGGCGCCCGACGTGGAGACCGCGCTGCAGAACTTCGACGGGATCAGCTACGCCAAGGGCGCGGCCGTGCTGCGGCAGCTGATCGTGCACATCGGTGACGAGGCGTTCGTCACCGGCGTCACCGCATACCTGCAGCGGCACCGGTTCGGCAACGCGGACCTGGCCGACTTCCTGCGGGCGATGGAGGAGGCGAGCGGCCGCGACCTGGCCCCGTGGGCGCGGGCCTGGCTGCGCACGCCCGGGCTGGACACGCTCGCGGTGGCGACCGAAAACGACGGGGACGTGCTCGCCGCGGCCACCGTGCTGCGGACCCCGCCCGAGCAGCACCCGGCGGACCGTCCGCACACCTTCGAGGTGGCCGGCTACGCGGCCGGCGAGGAGCTGTTCCGGACCCGGGCCACCGTCGCGCAGGACCGCACCGAGCTCCCGGAGCTGGTGGGCCGGCCCGCGCCCACGGTGACGGTGCCCAACGCCTCGGACCTGACCTGGGCGACGGTGCGGCTGGACGAGAGCACGCTCGCGGCGCTGCCGGACGAGCTGGCGGTGCTGCCGTCCGCGGCCGACCGGGCGGTGGTGTGGACCGCGCTGCTGGACGGGGTGTCGCTGGCCGAGGTCGACCCGCGACACCTGCTGCGGGTCTTCGCCGCCGCCTGGCCGCACGAGCAGAACGACTCGGTCCTGGCCCACGTCGCCGAGCTCGTGTCGGACCGGGTGATCCCGGCCTTCCTCGTCGAGCACGAGCAGGAGGCCGGGCACCAGCTGGTCGCCGGTGCGGCCCGCCGCCTGCTGGCCGAGGCCCCTCCCGGGTCGTCGGCGGCGTTCGTCGCCGCGCGGACGCTGGCGGGCAACAGCGACGACGTCGACCTGCTGACCCGCTGGGCCGCCGGCGAGTCGCTGCCCGAGGGGCTGGCCGGGGACTCCGACTTCCGCTGGATCGCGGTGCGCAACCTGGCCGAGCGGGGCGTGCTCGAGGACGGGCACATCGACCGGGCGCTCACCCTGGACGACACCACCCAGGGCCGGCTGAGCGCGCTCGTCGCGCGCGCCTCGCGCCCCGACGCGACGGCCAAGAGCTGGGCCTGGGACCAGCTCGCGCACGCGGAGGGCCGCACCAACTACGAGCTGTACGCGCTCGCCGTCGGCTTCTGGCGCGGTGGCCGGCCGGACCTGCTCCGCCCGTATGTCGAGCGCTACTTCACCGACGTGCCCCGGCTGCGGGGGAGGGTCGGCGAGGACGCGCTCGCCCAGGTCGCGAACCTGTCCTACCCGAGCGTGCTCGTGGACGACACGGTGCACGAGGCGACGACCACCGCGCTGGCCCGGGACGACCTCAGCGCGGCGGTGCGCCGGGCCATGGTGGACCAGCAGGCGCTGCTCGGCCAGGCGCTGCGGTCGAGGGAGCGGTTCGGCGGGGACCCCTTGCCGGTCTGACTCGTCGAGGCGCAGGGAAATAGAGTCGACCCGGCTCATGTTGCACCTGGTGAAGGCCGACGAAACGGCATCCAGACCCAGGAGGTTCCCATGACCCGCACTCTCATCCGCACCCGTCCCTACGGCATCGACCCGTTCGGCGAGTTCGACAGCCTGATCCGCCAGACGTTCGGCTCGACGCCGGCCGGCGGGTTCCACCCCGCCGCCGAGGTGACGCGCGATGGCGACGACGCCGTCGTGCGGCTCGAGCTGCCGGGTGTGGACGTGTCCCGCGACGTCACCGTCGAGGTGCTCGACCACCGGCTGGTCCTGCGCGGCGAGCGCCGCGACGAGCACACCGAGCAGGAGGGTGACGGTGGCCGCACCGTGCGGGAGTTCCGCTACGGCTCGTTCCGCCGCGCGTTCCGGCTGCCCGGCCACGTCACGGCCGGCGACGTCAGCGCCTCCTACGACGCCGGTGTGCTGACCGTGCGCGTCGCCGGGGTGCACGCCTCGGCGCCGGCGCAGCAGATCGCCATCAGCACGGCGCCTGCCGCGACGGTCACCCCCGAGCCGGTCGAGTCGGCCGAGGGCGACGCGGAACAGGAGACCACCGAGTCCTGATCCCGCCGGCGTCAGCGCGGCGCCCGGACCGCGCGAGGTCGGCCCCACCGGCTCAGCCGGTGGGGCCGACCTGTGCCTGCGGTGCGGAGCCGTGTGGCGACGAGCGGTGAGGTGCGCGCTCGTGCTGCGCGGCCGCCATACGCGTCCGGCCGGGTCAGCGGTGCAGGGCGCGCAGGAGGAGCACGACCCCGCGGACCACGTCGGCGTTCGCCGCGACGGCGACGACCACCAGGCCCCAGAGCGGCAGCCCGACGATGGCGGCGAGCGCGAAGAGGAGCAGCCGGAACTCGCGGCGGAACAGCAGCCGCACGTCGGTGTCCCGGCCGACCGCGTGCACGTAGGAGACCAGCAGACACCCGGCGGCCGCGGCGAACCCCCAGGCCCAGGTCGTGGTGGAGGCACCCGCCCCCACGACCAGACCCACCACCACGGCCAGGTCGGCGTAGCGGTCGAGGAGGGTGTCGAGGGTGGCGCCGCGGCGGGACGCGCGGCCACTCACGCGGGCGATCTCGCCGTCCACCCCGTCCAGGGCCGAGCCGAGGATCACGGCCAGGCCGCCGGCCAGCATCGACCACCGGGTGCCCCAGGCGATCAGCGCGGCGGCTCCCAGCGTGACCAGGAAGGCCAGCCCGGTCGCCACGTCGGGGTGCATGCCGGTGCGCAGCAGCTGACGGGTCAGCGGGCCGGAGATCCGCCGGTTGACCAGCCGGGCGATGATGCCGTCGGTCGGCTTGGGGCCGTAGCGTCGCCACAGGGCCCGTTCGAGGCCGCGGACGTCCTCCAGGGCGTCGACGTCGGCCCAGAGTCCCTCCACCTGGGAGCTGCCGAGCCCCGGGCCCTCGTCCACCAGGCGCCCGCGCCACTCCGCCCACGAGGCCGCCCCGTCCTCGGGGGCGAACCGGTGCAGGTCGGCGCGCCGGGCGACGGTGAGCCCGGCGTCCACGGCCCCGTCGTCGCGTCCGGCCGCGGTGCGGAGGGACTGCACGGCACCGTCCGGCGCGAGCTGGGCGCGCAGCGGCCGCCGGCCGCCCAGGCCCCCCACCTGACGGCCCGGGTCCGGGTCGACCGCGAGGACGTTCGGCCCGGGCGCGGCGAGCAGCCGGCGGACGTCGGCCGCCTCGAAGAGGTGGTCACCCATGACCACGAGGCAGCGCTCGGTGGTGACCCGCTGCAGCCCGGCGGCCACGACCGAGGCGCTCCCGGCCGACCCGCCGGGGTCGACCACGAGCTCGGCGCCGCCGGCCTCCGAGCGCAATGCGGACTCCAGGCGTTCGGAGAGCGGCTCGGAGACGATGAGCACGCGCCGCACGCCGGCCTCACGGAGCACGCGCACCGCTCGCCGCAGCAGGGTCACGCCACCGACGCGGCGCAGCACGGTGGGCTGGGCCAGACCCTTGGCCGCCGGCATCGCCGCGACGACCAGAGCGTCGACCGCCTCGGCGGCACCGTCGGTCTCCATGCCCACACCTCAGCCCATCGTCGGTCGTCGGGCAAGGCCGAAGCAGGCCACCAGCGAGGCCAGCGCCAGCGCCGCCATCACCGCGCCCATCGCCGTCGCCTGACCCATCGCACCCAGCCCCATCAGCACCGGCGCGAGGGCGCCGATCAGGAACTGGGTCGTGCCCAGCATCGCCGAGGCGGTGCCCGCCTGGGAGCCGTGGGCGGACAGCGCCAGCGCGGTCGCGTTCGGCAGGATGAGACCGATCGTCGCGACGGCCACGAAGAGGGTGGCGAGCAGGGCCCACAGCGGACCGTCCGTCGCGAGCACCAGCACCCCGACGGCGCCCGCACTCTGCAGGAGCACGCCGAGGCGCAGCAGCCGGCCGGCCTCCACCCGGCCGACCAGGGCGCCGCTGAGCTGCGAGCAGGCGACGATGCCGACCGCGTTGCCACCGAACACCAGGCTGAACTGCTGCGGGCTGAGGCCGCGCAGCTCCTGCAGCACGAAGGGCGACGCGGAGATGTAGGCGAACATCGCGCCGAAGCTGAGGCCGATCGCCAGCAGGTAGCCCAGGAAGTCCCTCTCCCGGGCGAGGGCACCGAAGGTGCGCAGGGTGCGGCCGATGCTCCCCGCCTGCCGCCGTTCCGGGGGCAGGGACTCCGGCAGCCACGCCACCACCGCGATCAGCAGCAGCACGCCGAGGATGCTGAGGATCACGAACACCCAGCGCCACGAGGCAAACCGGAGCACCTGCCCGCCGATGACGGGAGCCAGGATGGGGGCCAGGCCGTTGACCATCATCACCAGGGCGAAGAGCCTGGCGAGTGCCGGACCCTCGCGCAGGTCGCGGATCACCGCGCGGGCGATGACGATGCCCGCCGCACCGGCCAGCCCCTGCAACAGCCGCATCGCGATCAGCAGCTCCACGGAGGGTGCGACGGCGCACAGCAGCGAGGCGACGGCATACACGACCAGGCTGGTGAGCAGGGGGCGGCGCCGTCCGAGCGTGTCACTGAGTGGCCCGGCGAGCGTCTGGCCGAGGGCAAGGCCGGCGAGGCAGGCGGTGAGCGTGAGTTGCACCTGGGTGTCGCCCGTGCCGAGGTCACCGGTGATGTGCGGCAGGGCCGGGAGGTACATGTCGATCGACAGCGGCCCGAACGCGCTGAGCCCACCCAGCACCACCAGCGTCGCCAGCCAGCGCCCCCGCGAGGGCGAGGCGAGGGCCGTGGTCGGCGGGGGAGGCGAGGGGCGGGGCACGCCCGGCATTCTCCCAGCGTGCACTCGGCACTGCCTTCGCCGCTTGCGCTGCGAGACGGTGGCCGCGGG
>CAYRLV010000157.1:0-4742 GCA_964425155.1 uncultured Ornithinicoccus sp.
GTCACCATCCCCGTCTACGGCAAGCTCGCCGACCTCTACGGCCGCAAGCCGGTGCTCGTGGTCGGGGTCATCGTGTTCCTGCTCGGGTCCGCGCTCTCGGCCGTCGCGTGGAACATGCTGGCCCTCATCGCGTTCCGTGCGCTCCAGGGGCTCGGTGCCGGGTCGATCGGCGCCACGGTGAACACGGTCGCGGGCGACCTCTACGACGTGGCCGAGCGCGGCCGCGTCCAGGGCTGGTTGTCCAGCGTCTGGGGCGTGTCCGCGGTCGTCGCACCGGCGATCGGCGGCCTCTTCGCGGAATACGCCTCGTGGCGTTGGATCTTCGTGGTCAACCTCCCGGTCGGGGCGCTGGCGCTCACCCTCATCGTCCGGGGTCTGCACGAGCGGGTGGAGCGCCGTCCGCACCGCATCGACTACCCCGGCGCGGAGCTGCTCCTGGCCGCCGCCGGCCTGCTCATCCTCGGGCTGCTCCAGGGAGGCACGGCCTGGCCCTGGTGGTCCGTGCCCAGCGTGCTCGTCTTCGCGGGCTCGGCGCTGGCGTCCGGCCTCGCCGTCGTCGTCGAGCGGCGCGCCGCCGAGCCGATCATGCCGCCGTGGCTGTGGAGCCAGCGGCTCACCGCCGGATCGTATGCGGCAACCCTCACCGCGGGCCTGTTGGTGATCGGTCTGTCGACCTTCCTGCCCACCTGGGCGCAGTCGGTGCTGGGGCTGGGACCGGTGGCCGCCGGCTTCGTGCTCGCGGTGATGAGCATGACCTGGCCGGTCGCGGCCGGGATGTCTGCGCGGCTCTACCTGCGGATCGGCTTCCGCGACACGGCGCTCGTCGGTGCCGTGTTCGCGGTGGCCTCCGGTGTCGTGTTCGTGACGACGACGTCGTCGGCACCGGTGTGGCAGCCGGTCCTCGGCAGTGCACTGATGGGCGCCGGGATGGGCCTGATCACCTCGCCGCTCATCGTCGGGCTGCAGTCGACGGTCGAGTGGTCCCGCCGCGGTGTCGTCACGGGCGGGGCGATGTTTGCCCGGTTCCTCGGGCAGAGTCTCGGGGCCGCGGTGTTCGGGGCGGTGACCAATGCGGTGCTGCTGCACCGGCTGGGCCAGGCACCGGCCGGGCTGCGTGACCACGTGCCGTCCACCGTCGACGGGGTGAGCCGCGTGCTCCAGGGCGGGCACCCCGGCTCGGCCGCCGCGGACTTTCTGCGGAGCGCCGTGCACGCCTCCACGCACGCGGTCTTCCTCGGTCTGTTGCTGGCCGCGATCGTCACCGCGCTGATCCTGCTGCTGGTGCCACGCCACTTCCCGGTCAGGGCCGGCGAGGACCTCGGCCAGAAGACCGACGACCGACGGGAGGGGCGCGAAACCCCCTGAGCCCGTGCGGGTTATGGTGGCGGCGGACCTCGCACCGTGTCACTGCGATCTGCCGGGGCAGGTCCGTGGACGACCACCCGACCGCCCGCCCGCGGTCCTGACCCTGGACGGCACTCGTGAAGTTCGACGCCCGCACCGTGTTCCGCATCGTGGCCTTCGCCGAGGCGGTGTCGTGGGCCGCCCTGCTGATCTCGATGTACGTGAAGTACGGCCCGGCCGACAATCCCACCTTCGTGTCCATCTTCGGCATGGTCCACGGGATCCTCTTCCTGCTCTACCTCGGCACCGTGCTCGCGGTGCGCGAGCGGTTCGGCTGGAGCGGGCGCACGTTCGTGCTGGCCGGACTGGCCGCCATACCGCCGTTCTGCACGGCAGTGTTCGAGGTGCTGGCCGACCGTCGTGGGCTGCTCCGCGAGGTCTCCTCCGACGTCCGGGACGACGACGCCGAGGGCGCCCGCGTCTGACCTCCGGTCGCCAGGGCCCGGCATGCCGGGTTGAGGGTGCCGGACCGGGCGTGCCAGACTGGGCGGCCGGAGGGGAGTATCCCCGGCCTGCGGCCTCCTCGTCATCACGGAGTAGACGCCTGCGTCTGCTTCCGGGGAGCCGGCCCGCACCTCACGGGGTGGGAGAGACCTCCGGCCACACGTCCTTGCACGGTGACCGGAAGGTGCTGCCCCACGATGAACGTCCCTCTCTGGCTCTGGATCGTCACTCTCGGAGTGACCGTCGCGGTGCTCCTCTTCGATGTCTTCGTGATCGGGCGACGTCCCCACGTGCCCACCACCAGGGAGCTCACCGTCGCGCTGTCCGGCTACATCGGGCTGGCCGTGCTCTTCGGGATCGGCGTCTGGGTCTTCGCGAGTGGGGATTTCGCCGCGCAGTACTTCGCCGGCTGGTTGACCGAGTACTCCCTCTCGGTCGACAACCTGTTCGTCTTCATCATCATCATGGCGAAGTTCGGCGTGCCGGAGAAGCTCCAGCAGTCCGCCCTGCTGATCGGCATCATCATCGCCCTGGTGCTGCGGGGCATCTTCATTGCCGTCGGCGCGGCCGCCATCAACCAGTTCTCGTGGATCTTCTACCTGTTCGGGGCCTTCCTCATCTACACCGCGATCAAACTCGCCAAGGGTGACGACGACGAGGACGACTACCAGGAGAACGCGGTGATGCGTTTCGTGGAGCGGCGCCTGCCGGCCACCTCGCAGTGGCACGGGGTGCGACTGACCGTCTCCCGCAACGGCAAGAAGCTCATCACGCCGATGTTCATCGTGATCCTCGCCCTCGGCACCACCGACCTGCTGTTCGCGCTCGACTCGATCCCGGCCATCTTCGGGCTGACCAAGGAGCCGTTCCTCGTGCTGACGGCCAACATCTTCGCGCTGATGGGCTTGCGGCAGCTGTACTTCCTGATCGGCGGGCTGCTCAAGAAGCTGGTCTACCTGAGCGTCGGTCTGGCCGTCCTGCTCGGCTTCATCGGCGTCAAGCTCATCCTGCACGCCATGCACGAGAACGAGCTGCCCTTCATCAACGGCGGACACCACATCGCGTGGGCCCCGGACATCCCGACCTGGGTCTCGCTGGTCGCCATCGTGGGCATCCTGGGCGTCACCACGGCGGCGAGCCTGCTCAAGACCCGCCGCGGCGGCGCCGAGGCGCTGGAGTCCGCCTGACCCGTCTGACCCGTCCCCAGCGGGTCACGAGCTGGCGGCGCCCGCCCGCTGCCTCGAGCGTCGCCGCTGCGGCCGCCGGCCCATCACGAGGGCACTGGCAGCGACCACCAGGGCCATGCCCACCAGCTCGATGAGCGAGAGCCGCTGACCCAGGACGACCAGCCCGGCGAACGCGGCCACGGCCGGCTCGAGGCTGAGCAGGATGCCGAACACGTTGGCGGAGAGCCGCCGCAGCGCCATGAGCTCGAGCGAGTAGGGGAGCACCGAGGAGAGCACGGCGATGCCGAGCCCGCGCCAGAGCGAGTTCCACGACCACAGGTCCGAGCCGGCCTCCGCGACGCCGATCGGCGCCACCAGCACCGCCGCGAGGAACATGGCGATGGCCAGCCCGTCGAGCTGGGGGAACCGGCGACCGGTCCGCCCGCTCAGGATGATGTAGGACGCCCAGCAGGCGCCGGCAGCCAGCGCCAGCCCCAGGCCGACCAGGTCGAGGTCGCCCCACGGGGTCGTCAGCGCGCCCGAGATCAACACCACACCGAGGGCGGCGAAGGCCACGGACAGCAGGTCACGCCACCGCTTGGAGAGGACCGTCGCGAGGGTGAGCGGGCCGAGGAACTCGATCGTGACGGTGACGCCGATGGGCAGCCGGGCCAACGCGGAGTAGAACGACAGGTTCATCAGCCCGAGGGCCACGGCGAACGCCACCACCGTGGCCCAGTCGCCCCGGGTGTATCCCCGCAGCCGCGGCCGAGCGACGACCAACATGACCGCCGCCGCGAAGATGAGCCGGACCGTGACCGACCCGCCGGCTCCGATGATCGGCACGAGGGTCGCGGCCAGCGCTCCGCCGAACTGCACCGACACCACGGCACCGATGACCAGCACCGGGGCGGGCAGGGCGGACGGGCGCAGCACTTTCCCGATGCTAGGACGGCAGCGGTGGTCCGGGTCTTCGCGTCCACGCTGTGATCCCGCCCGGAAGGTCGCCCTCGCGGGAACGCCGCGACGGCCCCTCGGGGCCGTGGTTCACCAGCCCCGGGCTCGCCACTCCGACAGGTGCGGGCGCTCCGCGCCCAGCGTCGTGTCCTTGCCGTGCCCCGGGTAGACCCAGGTGCGGTCGTCGTAGACGTCGAAGACCCGCGACTCCAGATCGTCCATGAGCGAGGTGAAGTCGGCTTCCGACCCGGTCTTGCCCGGACCGCCCGGGAACAGCGAGTCCCCGGTGAACAGGTGCGCGTGACCGGACGGATCGGCATACGCCAGCGCCACGGACCCGGGAGTGTGACCGCGCAGGTGCACGACGTCGAGGACCGCGCGGCCGACAGTCACCCGGTCGCCGTGCCCGAGGCGCGTCTCCGGTATGACGGGCAGCTCGTCCGCGTCCGCGTCACCTGCCGCGGTGCTCGCCCCGGTGGCCTCGGCGACCGCTGCCAGGGCCCGGTGGTGGTCCCAGTGCCGATGGGTCGTGACGATCTGCTCCACCCGACCGGTGCCTTCGGCGACGAGCGCCAGCACCCGGTCGGGGTCGTCGGCGGCGTCGATCAGCAACTGTGCCCCCGTCTCCCGGCAGGTCAGCAGGTAGACGTTGTTGTCCATCGAGGAGACGCTCGCCTTGCGGATCGTCAGGGCGCCCAGCTCGCGCACGTCGCTCGGTCCACCCGGCTGCACGGATCCGGAGTAACTCATGACCCCATCCTGTCAGTATTC
>CAYRLV010000157.1:4842-8335 GCA_964425155.1 uncultured Ornithinicoccus sp.
TCGTCGCCGCGGCGCGTTCGCTGCTAGTGGTGGCCCTTGTCAGGCACGGTGGCGCCCTGCTCGGCCTCCTGCAACGACAGGGCGGCCCCCACCAGCGCCAGGTGGGAGAAGGCCTGCGGGTAGTTGCCGACCATCCGCCGCCCCGCCGGGTCGTACTCCTCGGACAGCAGACCGAGGTCGTTGGTCAGACCGACCAGCCGGTCCATCAGCGCGTGGGCGTCGTCCAGCCGTCCGCTCAGCGCATAGGCGGACACCAGCCAGAACGAGCAGG
This sequence comes from uncultured Ornithinicoccus sp., assembly GCA_964425155.1. Lineage (GTDB taxonomy): Bacteria > Actinomycetota > Actinomycetes > Actinomycetales > Dermatophilaceae > Segeticoccus. The sequence goes on from CAYRLV010000157.1 coordinate 5,114, forward strand.
CCAGGAAGGGGTGCTCGTCGCCGGGCAGGCCGTCGATCCCTGCGGCCGTGCGGTAGCGCAGCACCAACCCGTCACGCAGCAGGTCACGTTCGACCGCGGCGATCGTGCCCGTGATGCGCTCGTCGTCGGCGGGCAGGAACCCGACCAGCGGCAGCACCAGCAGCGACGCGTCCACCTCGGTGGTGTCGTAGTGCTGGGTGAAGGTCCCCGCCTCCTCGTTGTAGCCCTTCTCCAGCACCTCCGCCCGGACCCGGTCCCGGATATCGCGCCAACGGTCCACGTCACCGGGCAGGTCGTGCTCCTCGGCCGCGGTGATGGCCCGGTCGAAAGCGACCCACACCATGACCCGCGAGTGGGTGAAGTGCCGCATCGGGCCACGCACCTCCCACAGCCCGTTGTCCGGCTGTTCCCAGTGCTGCGCCAACTCGTCCACCAGGGCGCGCTGCAGCGCCCACGACGCCGGGGACTCGCGCACCCCGGCGGCCCGGGCGTCGGCCAGCGCGTTCATCACCTCGCCGAGCACGTCCGTCTGCCGCTGGTGCACCGCACCGTTGCCGATGCGCACCGGCGTGGAGCCGGCGTAACCGGACAGGTGCTCGAGCTCGCGCTCCGGCAGCTCACGGTCACCGTCGATGGCGTACATGATCTGCAGGTCCTGGGGGTCTCCCGCGACGGCGCGCAGCAGCCAGTCCCGCCAGAGCTTGCTCTCCTCGGGGAACCCGCAGCCGAGCAGCGACTCGAGCGTCAGCGACGCGTCGCGCAGCCAGCAGAACCGGTAGTCCCAGTTGCGGGTGCCACCGAAGTCCTCCGGCAGGGAGGTGGTGGGTGCGGCGACGATCCCGCCCGTCTCACTGTGGGTGAGCAGCCGCAGGACGAGCAGCGACCGCCGCACCGCCTCCGCATACGGGCCCTCGTGTCGGTAGGTGGAGAGCCACTCCTCGGAGCGGCGCACCGTCGTGTCCAGCCGTTCGTCGTAGTCGAGCACGGTCGGGATGTCGTGCCAGGACTTGAACCAGGTGGCGGAGAACGCCACCTCGTCGCCCTCGTGCACGTCGAACTCGTCCGTGTGCCGGCCGTCGGAGGCGGCCGGAAGCCGTTCGCCGCGCAGCACCAGCATGTCGGATCCGGCGATGGCGCTGATGACCGTCGAGCCGTCCGGGTCGGCCACGCGACGCACCCACGGGCGGACCTTGCCGTAGTCGAACCGCACCAGCCACTCGTGCCGCATCCGCACCGTGCCCGAGACCCCGCGGACGATGCGCACCAGGTCCGCCCGCCCGTCGCCGTCCGGCATGAAGTCGGTGACCGTGACGACGCCCTCCTTGGTCTCGTGCGTCGTCTCGAGCACGAAACTGTCGCCGAGGTAGCGGCGGGTCGTCGTGGCGTCCGCCTCCGGTGTCAACAGCCATCGCCCGTTCTCCGGCTCGCCCAGCAGGGCGGCGAAGCAGGCGGGGGAGTCGAAACGGGGAAGGCACAGCCAGTCCACCGAGCCCTCCCGGCTCACGAGCGCGCAGGTGCCCCTGTCCCCGAGCACGGCGTAGTCCTCGATCGGCGTGGTCGCGGTAGTCATGCCCGCACCGTATGACGGGACGCACCGACGACGCAGGTTCCCACGCCCGGACCGGTGCCCCCGCAGCGTGCGAAGTCCGCGAGTCCGTGGACTTCGCACGCAGAACCCGGCCCGGGACGTGCGAAGTCCGCGGGTCCGTGGAATGTGCACGCGGGCGACGTGACGTAGGTTGACGAGACATGGAGGACATCGAGCCCGATCGCGACACCGTCGACGTCGTCACCCAGCTGCTCGACGTGCGCACCTGGTGCGCCTTCGACGTCGACGCCCAGGGGCGGGTGCTGGCCGGGTCCGACGAGCTCGGCACCGTGCAGCTGGTCGAGATCGCCCCGGACGGCACGCGCACCCCGTTGACCGCCCTGCCCGGCCGCTGCTCGGGCCGCTACGTCCCCGGCCGGCGCCAGGTCGTGGTCGAGCACGACAACGGCGGCGACGAGCTGATGCAGCTGTCGGTGCTGGACCTGGCTCGTGCCCCCGAGACACCGGTGCGGCTCGAGGGGCTCCAGCCCTTGGTGCACGACCCCCACTACATGCACGTCCTCGAGGACGTCACCCCGGAGGCGGTGATCTACCGCACGAACCGCAGGGACGGGGTGGACATGGACGTGGTCGTGCACGACCTCACCACACACGACGAGACCGTGGTCTACGACGGGGGCGGCTACGTGGGTGAGGCCGCGGTGTCCCACGACGCCCGGTCGGTGGCCGTCACGGCGCTGAGCCTGCAGCCCAACTCGACCGTGGTCAGCGTCGTCGGCCCGGCCGCGACGCGGGCCGGTGCGGCCGACTCGCTCACCCTCACCGACCCGGACGAGCTGGCCCTGCACGCGCAGGCCGCGTGGGCGGCGGGCGACGAGGCGGTGGTGCTGACCTCCAACCGGGGAGCCGAGTGGACGCGAGTGGTGCGCGTGGACCTGCGGTCCGGCGAGTGGACCACCCTGGTGAGCGACCCCGGGCACGATCTCGCCTGCTGGTGCGCCCCCGACGGTGGCGCGATGGTCGTCGGCACCCTCACCGACGGGGCGATGGACGTGGCGGTGCACGAGGCCGACGGGACCCGGCGCTGCGCGGTCGAGCTGCCGGGGACGGGGGCGGCCGGGATGCCCTCGGTCGTCTGGGCCGACGACGGCTCCTGCTTCGTGGTCACCCTGGTGACACCCACCGACCCGGGCTCGCTGTTCCGCGTGGACCCGCACACCGGGCAGGCGACCGTCGTCGTCGACGGACGGCACGGCATACCGGAGTCGTTGCGCCGACGACTGGTCGCACCCACGACGCACCGGGTGCCCACCCCCGACGGCGAGCAGGTGCCCTGCTTCGTCTACGCACCATCCGACAGCGCTGGGGCGACAGTGAATTCAGCGGATCCGGCGCTCGCGGGGTCCTCCGTCCTGCACGTGCACGGTGGCCCGGAATGGGCGGCGCGGCGCGAGTTCAGCCCGGTGGTGCAGGCGCTCGTCGCACGTGGGATGACCGTGCTGGTGCCCAACGTGCGTGGTTCGACCGGCTACGGGAAGCGGTGGTACACGCTCGACGACGTGGAGAGGCGGCTCGACTCGGTGGCCGACCTCGCCGCCCTGCACGACTGGCTGCCCACGCTCGGCCTCGATCCCGCACGCAGCGCCCTGTGGGGCGGCTCGTACGGCGGCTAC
>CAYRLV010000158.1:0-8305 GCA_964425155.1 uncultured Ornithinicoccus sp.
CCTGCTCAGGGCCGGCGGCCGAGCGCGGCCACCAGCCGGTCGGACGGCGTGGCGCCCGCCGCCACGGGCACCGGCGGGGCGAACCGCTCCGGCCGGTCGGCCTCGGTGACGAGGAGCGGGACCTCCCGGAGCAGGTCGGTCGCCAACGAGGCCGGCAGGCGGGTCCGCGCTCCGGTGGCCTGAGCCACGTCCCAGCCATGCACCGCGATGGCCAGCGCGCCCGCCGTCGCGGTCAACCGTGCCGACACCGGCGAGCCCGAGACGGACACGAGGGCGGCCCCGTCCTGGCGCGCCCAGCCACCGAGGACAGCGCAGGCGCGGCTGCGGATCCGCTCGACCAGCGGCTCGATCGGCGCGGGGCCCTCCTGGGGGGACAGCACGACATACCCGAGTTCGGTGGCCTCCAGGAGGGCCTGGAGCGAGTCGTCCATGTGCTCGAGCAGCTCACGCAGGTCCCACCGCTCGCACGGCGTGCGGCGTGCCATCAGCTCCGGCCGCACGCCCGCCAGCGCGCCACGGGTGAAGCCGATGGCTCGCTCGAGCAGGTCGAGGGCGCCCGGCAGCGTGGCCGGTTCGCTCGTGGTCATCGGCGGTCAGTCGGCGGCGGGCACCGTCCCGGCGTCATGGGCCCGTGGCGGCCCGCTCCCCGCCGGGAGGTGGTCCGGCAGCCCGAACGACGCGAACAGGCCGGTGTCGAAGAACGCCCCGACGTGGCTGACCCCGTCGGCGGTGATCGTCAGGACCTGCAGGTGGAACGGGCGGAAGGTGCCGTCCTCGGTGCGCATGTAGAGGCCGAAGGCGGGCTGCCCGTTGGCCCGGGTCGCCACCATCGGCATGTCGCCCGCACCGCCGGGGCAGCGGGTGCCGATGAGTCGCGCGATGTTCTCCGGACCCTGGTACCACCCGGTGTAGGGCGGCATCTCCCACACCGCGTCGTCGGTGAACATCGCGACGATGGCGTCGACGTCCTTCTCCCAGAAGGCGGTCACGTAGCGGTCGAGCAGGGCGCGCTGCTCGGGCGAGGTCGGCTCCACCAGGTCGTCCTCGGTCGGCGCCGCGTCGGCGAGCTGCTTGCGAGCGCGTTGGAGCACGCTGTTGACCGCGACCGTCGTGGTGCCCAGCGCCTCCGCGACCTCCGCGGCCCGCCACTTGAGCACGTCGCGCAGGATGAGCACCGCGCGCTGCCGCGGCGGCAGGAACTGCAGTGCCGCGATGAACGCCAGCCGGACGCTCTCGCGCGACGCCGCCAGCTCGGCCGGATCGGTCGCCTCCGAGCCGACCACGCCGTCGGGAGCCGGCTCCAGCCACGGGACCTCGGCGCGCTCCACGAGCGGGTCCGCCGCGTCGCTGCCGGGTGCTCCGAGCCCGGTGGGCAGCGGGCGACGCCCGCGTCCCTCCAGCGCGGTGAGGCAGGCGTTCGTCGCGATCCGGTAGAGCCAGGTCCGCATCGACGAGCGCCCCTCGAACGAGTGGTAGGCGCGCCACGCCCGCAGGTAGGTCTCCTGCACCAGGTCCTCGGCGTCGTGCACGGAGCCGAGCATTCGGTAGCAGTGTGCGGTCAGTTCGCGCCGGTAGGGATCCACCAGAGCGGGGAAGTCCTCGTCCGTCACCGGGGGCGTGCTCGTGCTCGTCAGGCTCTGACTCACCGTGGCCTCCTCGTCGGGTCCAGCGTATGCGGTGCAGGCGTCGGAGGGGTGGACTCGTCTCGGCGACAGAACTCATCGCTCTGCCTGAGGGCGGCGCGACAGCGTGAAAGAGTCTGCCGTCGCGCGGCAACGACGACGGCGGGACCGCGTAGGTTGTCGGACATGGCAGCCACGTCCGGGCGCTCCGCACCGGTCGAGCTGGAGGTCGGCGAACGCACGGTGCGCCTGTCCAGCCCCGACCGGGTCTACTTCCCCGCGTTGGGGACGACCAAGCTCGACCTGGCGCGCTACTACCTCGCCGTGGGCGACGGCATCGTGCGGGCCCTGCGCGAACGCCCCTGCATGCTGCACCGCTTCCCGGACGGGATCGAGGGGCAGAAGGTGCACCAGAAGCGCCTCCCGCGCGGAGCCCCCGACTGGGTGGAGACGGTGCGGCTGCACTTCCCCCGCTACGACCGGTATGCGGACGAGCTGTGCGTCACGGAGCTCGCCAGCGTCATCTGGGCGGTGCAGATGTCGACCGTCGAGTTCCACCCCTGGAACTCCCGGCGCGGCCACACCGAGCAACCGGACGAGTGGCGGATCGACCTCGACCCGATGCCGGAGTGCGGGTTCGACCGGGTCCGCCGGGTCGCGCACGTCGTGCACGAGCTCCTCGACGAGCTGGGCATGACCGGCTGGCCGAAGACCTCCGGCGGCTCCGGCCTGCACGTCTACGTGCGGATCGAGCCGGAGTGGGGTTTCGACGACGTCCGCCGGGCGGCGCTCGCGTTCGCCCGGGAGGTCGAGCGGCGTGCCCCGAAGGACGTCACCACGACCTGGTGGCGCAAGGACCGCGACCCCCGCGCGCTGTTCGTCGACTACAACCAGAACGCCCGCGACCACACCATCGCCGCCGCCTACTCGGTGCGCGGGTTCCCGGACGCGACGGTCTCCACCCCGATCCGGTGGGACGAGGTCGACGACGTGCAGCCGCGGGAGCTCACCGTCGCCACGGTCCCCGACCGGTTCGCCGAGCTCGGTGACCTGCACGCGGGCATCGACGACACGGCATACCGGCTGGACACGCTGCTGGAGTGGGCCGACCGGGACGAGCTGGAGGTCGAGGAGAAACCGGAGGAATGAGCGCCTCGTCAGCAGGGGCAGCGGGCCTCAGACCGTCCGAGGGACGCCGTCCTGGCCCGCGTCGGGCGGCGTCGAGCCACCCGACACCAGTCTGAGCTCCGCGGGGATCATCGGCTGGGCGGTCGTGTCGGCGTCGCCCATGACCTGGGCGAGGGCCTGGATGCTGGTGCGCAACTGGCTGGTGCGCCGCTGGCCGAGCGACAGCACGACCGCCTCCAGGACGCGGACCTGGATGCCCTCCGCCTGTTGCAGGGCCGCGATGCCGAGATCGGTGACGTGCAGGAGCGCCGGCTCGGCGTGCTCGGGAGCGCTGGGGTGGCGGTGCCGGCCGACCAGGCCACGGCTGATGAGCGACTCGAGGGTCGCGGTCGCGGCCTCATCCACCTGGCCGGTGGCGAGGGCCACGGCGCGGGGGTGGTCTGCCCCCTGGGCCACCGCCAACAGACCCTGCAGCTCACCGAGCCGCATCCCGGTGAGCTGCTGCACCTGGCGCAGGAGCCCCTCACTCATCCGGTTGATGGCCGCCAGGTCGTCCAGCAGCTCCAGGATGTCGCCGAGTCGGTCCCCCGGGACCAGGTCCACCGTCTCGCGCTGCTGCAGGCTCGTGCCCGGGCGGTCCATCTGATCGTGCTCCTTCATCCGATCGATTCGTGCGGTCCGTGCGTCCTCGGCAACGATCCCGCGGAGAGCCACGGGGAGCGCTACCAGTCCAACGCGTACCGGTCGCCGATGGTGCCCGAGGGGCAGATGCGACGGGGCGAGAGACGAAACCGCCCTGACGGGGGAGTACCGTCGCATCATCAAGGTGTAGCGACCTGGTTGAGAGCCGTGATCGGCGCTTCAGTGGCGGGCACGGCGCGATCGGGGGTCGGCTGTGAGCGGTCGACCGATGGCCCGGTCGGCTTCGATCAGCGGAGAGTGAGCCGGATGACGTGGGTCTACGTGCTCGGCGGCTGGATCGTGTTGGCCGTCGTCGTGACGATCGCGCTGACGCTCGTGCTCCGTGGTCGCTCCCGCTTCAACCCGGCTCCGACCGAGCGGCGGACGCCGTCGGCGGGCGCCGAGCCGGGGGCCGGCCGCAACGACACCCTGGTCGCCCTGGTCGTCGACGACCACGAACCGCTGCGGCGAGTGCTGTGGAGCCTGCTCGAGACCGACGGCCGGTTCCGCCACACCTTCGTGGCCGGGGACGGCCACCAGGCCCTGGCCCTCGCCCGTGACCAGCACCTGGACGTCGTGCTGCTCGACGTCGACCTGCCGGTGATGGACGGCCTCGAGGTGCTCCCGCACCTGGTGGCCCTGGAGCGGCCTCCTGCGGTGCTGCTGTTCACCGCCGAGCACTCCGCCGAGGTGCTCCGAGCCGCCGACGGGTATCGGGTGCGGCTGCTGGCCAAGACGACACCGGTCGACGAGGTGGTCGACACCATGGCGGCGGCCGGCCTGCGGGCGATCGACGGTGGGGCCTGACCGTCCGGACGTCCGAGGAAAATTGGTGTCGCCCCAGGCGGGGCCGCAGTGGGATCATGGGATCACCAGGCGGACCGTGGAGGGCACCATGCCGACGCTGGCGATCTACCTCGCGTGCTGCGTCGTGCCCGCGGCCGTCTTCTGGCTGTGCGACCGGTTGATGCGTCATCCACCACGCCTGCGTCGCCGGTCCGACGAGCCCGTCCCGCAGGGGCCGAGCCTGCAGCGGCTCGTGGCCGACCTGCAGCGCCTCGAGACCGAGTACCGCCGGATCGAGCGGTCCGACCTCCCGGCCAAGGCACGCCGGCTGCAGGCGGTGAGCCTCGCCTACGACGACACCCTGCGGTGCTGCTGCCTCGCGCTCGGACTGCCGACGCCGCAGCCCGCGCCCCTGCGGCCCATCGACCGGCTCGCGGTGGAGGCCGACCTGGCCCAGCACGGCCTCACCTGGTGACGGTCGGCGGCCGGGACAGCGCGCCCACCGCCAGGTCGAACACGTGCGGCACGCGGGCCGCCCAGGGCACGAGCCGCCGACGCGCCGGGGGCATCCGCGAGGCGGCCAGCAGCGCGTGGGTGAGCACGGCGTGCCGTCGCGTCACCCTGCGCCAGGACCGTTCGTAGTCCCGTGGACGGCCGGCCCGGATCGCCTCGACCGCCGCGCGCGCCTGCCCCATGGCCAGGGCGATGCCCTCACCCGTGAGCGCGTCCACGTAGCCGCTCGCGTCGCCGACCAGCAGCACCCGCCCCGCGGTCCGCCGGCGGCTGCGCTGGCGCAACGGCCCCGCGCCCAGGACTCGCGCGGGCTCGCCACCGGTGGCGTATGACGCGTGCTCCAGTCGCGCGGAAAGGTCCCCGAACGCGGCGAGTTGGCGCTCGAACGGCTCGCGGCGCGAGGTCAGCAGGGCGACGCCCACGCAGTCCGGTCCGACCGGCGTGACGTAGGCCTCCAACTCGGTGACCCAGTGCACCTCGACCAGGTCGGTCCACGGAGGGATGGTGAAGTGCCGGCGCAGGCCGTAGCGCCGTGGACCGCGCGAGGGGACGTCGAGGTCGAGGGCGTGGCGCAGGGGTGAGTGCAGCCCGTCGGCGGCGACGACGAAGCGGGCCGGCCGTCCGCCGGTGACGTGGACCGCGGTGCCGTCCTGGCGGAGCGCGCGCACTGGCGTCGGCACGATCTCCACCCCCGCCCTGACGACCTGCTCCCGCAGCGCCGCGTGCAGTGTCGTCCGGCGCACGCCGCGACCGGGGCCACCGGCGAAGTCCGCCTCCGCGACGGCGCGTCCGTCCAGGTAGCGGATCCCGCGCAGGGCGAGCCCGTCCGGGTCGACCCCCAGGTCCGCCAGGGCCGTGACCGCCGCAGGCATCAGGCCCTCGCCGCACGCCTTGTCGATCGGTGCCGTCGTCCGTGGCTCGTGGACCACGACGGACAGGCCGGCGCGCACGGCATACAGGGCGGTGGCGAGTCCGGCCGGCCCGCCACCGGCGACCAGGACGTCGATCATGACGGTGCCGCTCCGGCGAGCGCGGCGTCCTCGACCCGGATGCGGATCGCGAGGAGGGCGGCGTTGAGCACGGTGAACCCGACGGCCGTCCACCAGGCGGAGTGCACCAGCGGCAGCGCGAATCCCTCGGCGACCACCGCGACGTAGTTGGGGTGCCGGAGCAGGCGGTAGGGACCCCGGTCGACGAGTGGAAGGCCGGGGACCACGATGACTCGGGTGGACCACTGCTCGCCGAGCGCCGTGATGCACCACCATCGCAGCGCCTGGGCCAGGACGACGACGGCCAGCATGGTCCAGCCCAGGGCCGGCACGAACTCCGGTCGACGCCACCAGACCTCGACCAGGGCCCCGACGAGCAACCCGGTGTGCAGCGCGACCATGACGGGGTAGTGACCCCGTCCGTGCTCGATCCCGCCGCGGCGCAGGCTGGCTCGCGCGTGGCGCGTGGACACCACCAGCTCGGCGAGCCGTTCCAGCGCGACGGCTGCGATCAGCACGCTGAACAGGGCTTGACTCATCGGCAGCCGTCGTCGCGCTCAGCCACGGAGCAACACCAGCTCGAGGCAGAAGCCGGGGCCCATGGCGAGCAGCACGCCGCGGGAGCCGGGTGCCGGGGGACGTCGCTCCAGCGTGTCCCGGAGCACGTGCAGCACGGAGGCCGACGAGAGGTTGCCGATGTCGGCGAGGGAGTCCCAGGTGACGGCCAGGGCGTCGTGGTCCAGGCCCAGCACGTCCTGCATCGCCTCCAATACCTTGGGTCCACCGGGATGGCAGACCCACCAGTCGATTTCGTCGCGGCGCAGCCCCTGCTCGGCCAGGAAGGCGTCGACGTCGTCACCGACGAACTCGTGCACCAGGTCGGGCACCTCCGCCCCGAGGACGATGCGCAGGCCCGAGGCGCCCACGTCCCACCCCATGGCGCGCTCGGTGTCCGGATAGAGCCGGCTCCGACTGGCGAGCACGCTCGGCCGGCACCCCGGCGTGCCGGGGTCGCGCGCTGCCGGGTGGTCGTCGCCGACGGCGACCACGGCCGCGGCTCCGTCACCGAACAGACCGCTCGCGACCAGGTTGGCCGTCGAGGTGTCGCCGCGCTGCACGGTGAGCGAGCAGAGCTCGACGGACAGCAGGACGGCCACGTCGTCCGGGTGCCCGGCCAGGTGGTCGTGCACCCGGGCGAGCCCGGCCGCCCCCGCGACGCACCCGAGGCCCACGAGGGGCATCCGCTTGACGTCCTCACGCAACCCGACCCGGGGAGCCACGCGCGCGTCCAACGAGGGCACCGCGACCCCGGTGATCGTGGAGCACGCCAGCAGGTCCACGTCGGACGGTGCGAGACCCGCGTCCTTGAGCGCCCCCTCCACGGCGGCGGATCCGAGGTCCACACCGGCGTGCAGGAAGACGTCGTTGGCCGCGCCGAAGTCGGTCAGCCCCGCGTAATCGGTCAGCGGGAGCGTGAGGTGGCGATGGCCCACCCCGGCATTCGCGTGGACTCGCTCGAGGAGGGCACGCTCGGCTCCACGGGCCGTGACGACCTCGGCGAACGCGGCGGTGACCTCGGCCTGCGCGTAGCGGTGCTCCGGAAGGGCACCGCGCACGGCCAGGATCCGTGTCATGGCTCGAGCCTACGGGGGCTCCGGTCGAGGTGCCTCCCGGCCGGCGAGGGACAATGCCCGGGTGAACGCGTTGTCCGTCGTCCGCACCCGCCTGTCCCGTGAGCTGTTCTCCTTCGTCGCGGGGGAGGACGGCGAGGCGGCACGGCACCGCATCCACGGCACGCCGGGCCCGCGTTGGTTCGCGCCGGACTCGCCGATCCGACGGGTGCACGGTGACACGTCGATGTATGTCGGTGGGTTGCGCGCGCTGCTGCTGCAGGCCCTGCACCCGCTCGCCATGGCAGCAGTCGCCGATCACTCCGGTTATCAAAGCGATCCGTGGGGCAGGTTGGCGCGCACCAGCACCTTCATCGCCGAGACGACCTTCGGGACCGTGCCGGACGCCGAGCGGGCCGTCGCGCGGGTCCGCACCGTGCACAGCCACATCAGCGGGGTCGCCTCGGACGGGCGCCCCTACCGCGCGGACGACCCTCACCTGCTCGCCTGGGTCCACGTCGCGGAGATCGACAGCTTCCTGCGCGCTCACCAGCGCTACGGGCGCCGCCCGCTCACCCCGGCGGAGGCGGACACCTATGTGGCCCAGACGGCGAAGGTCGCGCGGTTGCTCGGAGCCACCGACGTCCCGATGAGTCGCGCCGAGCTGGACGACAGCCTCGAGGCCTTCCGGCCGGAGCTGGCGGGCACCCCGGAGGCACGGGAGGTCGCCCGGTTCCTGCTGCGCGACGCGCCGTTGTCGGCGCGGGCGCGCCTCCCCTACGCGTCCGTGTCCGCTGCCGCGGTGGGCCTGCTGCCGCACTGGGCACGCCAGCCGTTGCGGCTGCCGCACCTGCCGCTGGCCGAGCGCACCGTCGTCCCCGTCATGGGCGGCTGTGTCGTTCGGGGTCTGCGCTGGGTGGTGAACGCCCAACCCGTCCCCACCGCTGACGAGGGCGCCCCCGCGTGATGGCACCCC
>CAYRLV010000159.1:0-8282 GCA_964425155.1 uncultured Ornithinicoccus sp.
GCCGCGACCAGAGGATTCAGCGCGAGCGGCGACGCTTCTCGCGCACCCGCACCGTCGTGCTCCTGCCGTCCGGCAGCTTCTCCCGCTCCACCTCGAACAGCCCGATCGCCGACACCAGGTCGACCAGCTTCGGGTAGCGCCAGTTGCGGGGGTCGAAGTCCGGCGCCTGCTTGGCGATGTGCGAGCCGAGCGTCCCCAGGTCGGCCCAGCCCTCGTCGTCGGACGCGGCCTCCAGCCCGGAGCGCACCAGCGAAACCAGCCGGGCGTCGCCGCGCAGCTCCTTGGCCGTGGGCTTCTTGGCGGGCGCCGGCTCGGCCTCGCCGGACTCGGCTGCCGCCGCCTCGCGCAACACGTCCATGTAGACGAACCGGTCGCAGGCGGAGACGAACGCCTGGGGCGTCTTGCGCTCACCGAAACCGTAGACAGTGACGCCGGACTCGCGCAGCCGGGAGGCCAATCGGGTGAAGTCGCTGTCCGAGGACACCAGGCAGAACCCGTCGAACCGCTCGGTGTAGAGCAGGTCCATGGCGTCGATGATCATCGCGCTGTCGGTGGCGTTCTTGCCCGTGGTGTAGCCGAACTGCTGGATCGGCTGGATGGCGAGGACGTTCGCGACCTCCTTCCAGCCCTTGAGGTTGGGGGTGGTCCAGTCGCCGTAGACCCGCTTGACCGAGGCCACGCCGTACTTGGCGATCTCCTCGACCAGCGCGCCCGCCACGCCCGGCGCGGCGTTGTCCGCGTCGATGAGCACGGCGAGCTTGGGGGAGTCGGATGACTGCGGCATGGTGCCTCCGGAGGTTGGCGATGGTGGACCGCCGCCGGGGAGGTCCGCTCGGGCAGCGTATCGACCTCGTCCGGGACCCACGGACGAGGGAAACCGATGGCGCCGACGGCGCGTCCCCGCATACCGTGGCAGTCATGAAGGTCGTCCACACCGCCGCCGCGGCCGCGCGAGCTGCCTGCTCGCCGGTCGCCGCCTGCTGACCTTCTCCCGTCAACCCCGGCGTCCGCATCGGATCGCCGGGGTCTCCCGACCCCCTCGTCGTGGTCCGCGCGGTCGCCCCGAACCCCAGGACCCACTCATGCGCACCTCGACCCTTCGCGACACGTTCCTTTCCTTCTACACCGAGCGGGGCCACCGGCTGCTCACCGGCAGCAGTCTCGTGCCGCCGCCGGGGGACCCGGTGCTGTTCACCAGCGCCGGTATGCAGCCGCTCACCGACTACCTCGCGGGTCGCCCGCACCCCGCGGGGTCCCGGCTGGTCAACGTGCAGCGCTGTCTGCGCACCACCGACCTGGAGGAGGTGGGCGACGACCGGCACCTCACCTGCTTCTCGATGCTGGGGTCGTGGTCGCTGGACGACTACGACGGCCCGCAGAGCCTGCGCTGGGGGCACGAGCTGCTCTGCCGGGTCTTCGGGCTGGACCCCGGGAGGCTGCACGCGACCGTCTTCGCGGGCGACGACCAGATCGGGCCGGACACCGCATCGACGCGGGTCTGGGAGGAGCTCGGCGTGCCGGTCGAGCCGACGTCGGACGACAACTGGTGGTCGAACGGCCCCACCGGCCCGTGCGGGCCGGACACCGAGATCTTCGTGTGGATCGGGGACGGCCCGCCGCGCGGCACGCCGAGCACCGACGACGGCTGGATGGAGCTGTGGAACCACGTGCTGATGCGCTACCACCGCGGCGAGGACGGCGGGCTGACGCCGCTGTCGCGGCCGAGCGTCGACACCGGGATGGGCCTCGAGCGGCTCGCGATGGTGCTGCAGGGCGTCCCCTCGGTCTTCCGGACCGACCTCTTCGAGCCCTGGACCAGCGCGATCGACGCCACCTGGGGCGGTCTCGACGAGCGTTCCAGCGCGGTGGTCGCGGACCACCTGCGGTCGGTCGTGGCGGTGGTCGGCGAGGGGGTGCGGCCCGCCCCGAACGGGCGGGGCTACGTGCTGCGCCGGCTCGTGCGCCGCACGCTGACCACCCTGTGGCGGGAGGACCCGGACCGGAGCCTGCGCGACCTGCCGGGCGGGCCGGTCCGGCACACCGCGGACGACCTCGGCCTGCCGGTCGACGTCGGCGACGTCCGCGAGGTGCTGGACGGTGAGGAGGACCGGTTCCGCCGGCTGCTCGAGCGCGGCCGGCCGATCGTGGCGCGCTACCTCGCGCGCGGCCCGCTGACCGAGCCGGTGCTGCACGAGCTGCACGACACGCACGGACTGCCGCCGGACCTGGTCCGCTTCCTGCTCCCCGCCGGCTGACCACCCCCGACGCCCGTGTGCGGCGCGGGGGCGCATGTCGCGCACTCGCGCTGCGACGACGGGTATGGCGGAGGGAGAGGAACAGCGTCAGGGACGGGGGCCGGAGTAGAGCTGCTCGACGTCGGCCGCGAAGTCCTTCATCACCACGTTGCGCTTCAGCTTGAGCGACGGCGTGAGATAGCCGTTCTCCTCGGTGAAGTCGACCGGCAGGATGGTGAACTTGCGGATGGACTCGGCCCGGCTCACCGCCTTGTTGGCCTCGTCCACGGCCTGCTGGACCTGCTCCTGGACCGTCGGGTTGCCGGGGGCGTCCTCGAACGGCACGTCGTCGAGGCCGTGGTTGGCCGCCCAGGTGGGCCACATCTCCGCGTCGAGCGTGACCAGGGCCGCGATGAACGGCTGCTGGTCGCCGACCACGATGCACTGCGAGATCAGCGGGTGGGCCCGCAGCCCGTCCTCGAGCACCGTCGGCGAGACGTTCTTGCCGGCCGCGGTGACCAGCAGCTCCTTCTTGCGCCCGGTGATCTGCAGGAACCCGTCGTCGTCGAGGGTGCCGAGGTCGCCGGTGTGGAACCAGCCGTCCTCGATGGCGTCGGCCGTGGCCTGCTCGTTGCCGCGGTAGGAGCCGAAGACCCCGACCCCCTTGATCAGGATCTCGCCGTCCTCGGCGATCCGGATGCCGGTGCCCGGCAGCGGGGGGCCGACCGTGCCGATCTTGATCAGCTCGGGGCTGTTGACCGTGGCCGGGGCCGTGGTCTCGGTCAGGCCGTAGCCCTCCAGCACGGTCAGCCCGATCCCGCGGTAGAAGTGCCCGAGGCGAGGTCCGAGCGGCGCGCCGCCGGACACGGCATACCGGACCTGTCCGCCCATCGCCGCCCGCAGCTTGGAGAAGACCAGCTTGTCGAACAACGCGTGCCTGGCCCGCAGCGCCAGCCCGGGGCGGCCCTCGTCCTGCGCCCGGCTGTGGGCGATCGCGGTCTCGGCCGCGAGCGCGAAGATCTTGCCCTTGCCGTCGGCCGTCGCGTTCTGCTCGGCGGTGTTGTAGACCTTCTCGAAGACCCGTGGCACCGCGAGGATGAAGGTCGGCTGGAACGAGGCGAAGTCGTCGAGCAGCCGCTTGATGTCGGCCGAGTGACCCATCCGGGCGCCCGCGGCGACGCAGAGCACCTCGACGAACCGGGCGAACACGTGCGCGAGCGGCAGGAACAGCAGGGTGGACGCGTTGTCGCCCAGGACCAGGTCGCCCAGCCGCGCGATGGTGTTCTCGGTGAGGCCGAGGAAGTTCTGGTGGGTCAGCTCGCAGCCCTTGGGGCGGCCGGTGGTGCCCGAGGTGTAGATGATCGTGGCCAGCGAGTTGCGGTCGAGTCCGCTGCGGCGCGCGTCGAGGTCGGCGTCGGAGACGTCCGCGCCGAGCCCGGCGACCTCGTCCAGCCCGCCGGAGTCGATCTGCCACACGTCGCGCAGCTCGGGCAGCTGGTCGCGGACCTCGGCCACCACGGCCGCGTGCGCCGGTGACTCGAGGATGACGGCCGCGGCGCCGGAGTCGCCGAGGATCCACTTGACCTGCTCGGCCGAGGAGGTCTCGTAGATCGGCACCGGCACCACGCCGGCGGTCCAGGCCGCGAAGTCGGCGAGCGTCCACTCGTAGCGCGTCTTGCTCATGATGGCGACCCGGTCGCCGACCTCGAGGCCCGCGGCCACCAGTCCCTTGGCCAGGTCGCGGACCTCCCGGTGGAACTCGGCGCTGGTCACGTCCTTCCAGCCGTCGCCGTCCCGGCGGGCGAACGCCACCCGCTCGGGGTGGTCGCGCGCGTTGCGCTCCGGCAGATCCGCCAGGGTCCCCTCGTCGACGAGCGGCACCAGGGGGGATACGACCCGCTCGTTCACGGTGTCCTCCTCAGGTCAGCGGCCGGCGCTCGACGGCCTGTGCGCAGGACTCCACCCTATCCAGCGATCCCGGGAGGCCGGGCACGCCGTGACCCAGTTGTCACCGACCGGCGACGGGGCGCGCGGGGCAGCGGTGTCGGGCGCTACCCTTCGGCGCATGGCCGACCGCACCGAGTCCAGCATCGTCATCGACGCCGCCCCGGGCGCGGTGCTCGACATCATCGCCGACTTCGAGCACTACCCCGACTGGGCCAGCGAGGTGAAGCGCACCGAGGTGCTCGCCGAGGACGGCGACGGCTGGGCCGACCGGGTCGAGTTCACGCTGGACGCCGGGGCCATCAAGGACACCTACGTCCTCGACTACGACTGGGACGTGGACGAGCACGGGGAGGGCGCGGTGTCGTGGACCCTGGTCTCGGCCCAGGTGCTCAAGGCCCTCAACGGTTCCTACACGCTGGCGGCCGAGGGCGACGGCACGCACCTGACCTACCGTCTCGCGGTCGACGTGAAGATCCCGATGATCGGCATGCTCAAGCGCAAGGCCGAGAAGGTCATCATCAACACCGCGCTGCAGGAGCTCAAGAAGCGCGCCGAGGCCTGAGCGCGCGTGCGGGTCATCCTCTGCACCGGCAAGGGCGGCGTCGGCAAGACCACCACCGCGGCCGCCACGGCCGTGCGCGCGTCCCGGTCGGGGATCAAGACCCTGGTGCTGTCCACCGACGCCGCGCACTCCCTGGCCGACACGCTCGACACGGATCTGGGCGCCGACCCCGGCAGCTCGGGGCCCCAGCCCGTCGAGGTCGAGCCGGGGCTGTTCGCCAGGCACGTGGACGGCGCGGCCGTGGCCCGGCGCTCGTGGCAGGGCGTGCAGGCCTACCTGGTCGGGGTCCTCGACTCCCTGGGCATGGACCCGGTGGTGGCGGAGGAGGTGACCTCGCTGCCGGGCGCGGAGGAGGTCGTCGCGCTGCTGGAACTGCACGACCAGGTCCGGTCCGGCCGGTTCGACCTGGTGGTGGTCGACTGCGCCCCCACCGCCGAGACGCTGCGGCTGCTGGCGCTGCCGGAGGTGCTGGCCTGGCACCTCGAGCGGCTGGCGCCGACCGGCCGCACGCTCTGGCGCGGCCTGCGCCCGGCGGCAGCCGCGGCGGCCGGCGTGCCGCTTCCGGACGCCGACCTGGTCGACCAGTTGCGGGCCTGGCAGGGGCGGCTGCGGGAGGTGCACGAGCTGCTGACCGCTCCGGGCAGCAGTGTCCGGCTGGTGCTGACGCCGGAGCGCGTCGTCCTGGCGGAGGCGCGCCGGATGCTGACCTCGCTGCGGCTGCACGGGCTCACCGTCGACCAGGTGGTGGTCAACCGTGTCTTTCCCGAGCCCCGACACTCCGGACGCTCGGGGCGGCCGGACCCCTGGATCGCCGGCTGGCACCGGCAGCAGCAGGAGTGCCTCGCCGAGGTGCGCCAGTCGTTCGACCCGATCCCCGTCGTGACCAGTCCCTACCTGGAGCAGGAGCCGATCGGCGTGGACGCCCTGGCCCGGCTGGCCGATCGCCACGAGGGAGAGGTCGATCCGCTCGCCGTCCCGGAGCAGGAGGGTATGACGGTCCGCGCCTCCCGCGGCGGCTTCACCCTTTCGCTGCCCCTACCCTTGGTGCGCGCGGACCAGGTGGACCTGAAGCGGCGCTCGGACGAGCTGCTCGTCACGGTCGACGGCCACCGCCGGGTGCTCTCCCTGCCGAGTGCCCTGCAACGGTGCTCGGCGACGCGCGCGAGCGTGCGGGAGGGCCGCCTGCGGATCAGGTTCGAGCCGGACGAGGAGGTGTGGCCGCGTGCCGAGTGACTCCCAGGACCGCACGGCCGGGAGCGACCGTCCGGTCGGGAGCGTCGCCGACGAGGCGGCGCGCCTGGCCGACGCCGTCGCCGCCTGGTCCACCGGCCGCTCCCACGGCCAGCCGCCGGACGGGGAGGCGCGCGGCGACGACGGTGACGACCGCACCCGACCCGGCGGCACGGCATACGACCGGGAGCGCGGGGGCGGACGGCGCGCCGGCGACGGGGCTGCCGCTGACGACCGCTGTCCGGAGTGTGGCCAGCCACGCGCCGGCCGTGACCCGGTCTGCCGGATCTGCCCGATCTGTCAGGGGATCGCGCTGCTGCGGTCGGTGCGGCCGGAGACGGTCGACCGGCTCGCCGACCTCGCGGCCGCGGTGGCCGACAGCCTGCGGGCGGTGGCCGAGGCGGGGCGGGACGAGCAGCCGTCCAGCGCGGGTCGGCCGGGCGCGACGCCGACCCAGGACATCCGGGTCGACGACGAGGAGGGCGACGACGAGGAGGGCGACGGCCCGGACGAGGCAGGCGACCCTGATGACGGGGACGACGTGGGGGACGACCGACCGGAGGGAGCGCGCGCATGACCGTGACCATCGGCCTCGACATCGGGGGCACCAAGATCGCCGGCGGCCTGGTGGACGCCGAGGGGCAGGTGTTGCGGGACGCGCGGCGCGAGACCCCGGCCAGCGACCCGGACGCCATCGCGACGTCGGCGGCGGACCTCGTCCGCGAGCTGTCCGAGGGACGCGACGACGTCGTCGCGGTGGGGGTCGCCTGCGCCGGGTTCGTGGACAAGGCGGGCGCGACGGTGCTCTTCGCGCCCAACCTGGCCTGGCGGGACGAGCCGATGAAGGAGCGGCTGGAGACGGCGCTCGGGCTGCCCGTGGTGATCGAGAACGACGCCAACGCGGCCGCGTGGGGGGAGTTCCGGTTCGGCGCCGCGGCCGACGTGGACGACATGCTGCTGCTCACCATCGGCACCGGCGTCGGCGGCGGGATCGTGCACGACGGGGTGCTGCTGCGCGGCGCATGGGGCGTGGCGGGGGAGATGGGACACCTCCGGGTGGTCCCCGGCGGGCTGCTCTGCGGGTGCGGCAACCACGGCTGCTGGGAGATGTATGCGAGTGGCCGCGCCCTGGTGCGGGAGGCCCGCGAGCTGGTGCGCAGCGGCTCGCCGCACGCCGCGCGGCTGAGCGACCTGTGCGGCGGCGACGCCGACCGGCTGCGCGGGCCCGACGTCACCCGCGCGGCGGTCGAGGACGACCCGGCGGCGATCGAGCTGCTCGCCGACCTGGGGCGGTGGATCGGTGAGGGGGCCGCGTCTCTCGCCGCCGTGCTCGACCCGGCCCGGATCGTGGTCGGTGGCGGGGTCGCGGACGCCGGCGACCTGCTGCTCGAGCCGGCGCGGGCCGCCTTCCGCCGCCAGCTGACCGGGCGCGGGCACCGGCCCGAGGCGACCTTCGCGCTGGCCTCGCTCGGGGGTCCGGCCGGCATCGTCGGTGCCGCCGCGGTGGCGGCCGAGAGGGAGGGATAGATGAGCGGCGACGACAGCGGGCAGCCGGTGGAGCGACCCGGCGGCGGGGGAGCGCCGCAGTCCGGGGGCGCCGAGCAGCTGGCGATCGGGGTGGACATCGGCGGCACCAAGGTCGCCGCCGGGCTGGTCGACGGCGACGGCCGGATCGTCCGCTCGACGCGGCGCGACACCCCCCACCGCTCGACCTCCCCCTCCGTCGTGGAGGAGACGATCGTCGACGCGGTGTCCGAGTTGCTGTCGACCACGGCCCCCGGCGAGGTCGCCGCGGTCGGCATCGGGGCCGCGGGTTTCGTCGCCGCCGACCGCGCCACCGTCGTCTTCGCCCCGCACCTGTCGTGGCGGCACGAGCCGCTGCACGAGCGGCTCAGCCGGCGGATCGACCTGCCGATCTTCGTCGACAACGACGCGAACACCGCGGCGTGGGCCGAGTGGCGGTTCGGCGACAGCCAGGACGAGACCCACCTGGTCATGGTCACGCTGGGCACCGGCATCGGTGGTGGCCTGCTGATCGACGGCGCGATCGAGCGCGGCCGGTTCGGCATCGCGGGCGAGTTCGGTCACATGCAGGTCGTCCCGGAGGGGCTGCGGTGCGAGTGCGGCAACCGCGGCTGCTGGGAGCAGTACGCCAGCGGCAACGCGCTGGTGCGGGAGGCGCGCTCGCTGATCCTCGCCGGGTCGCCGGTCGCGGTGGACCTGCTGGCGAGCGCCGGCGGCTCGGTGGACGGACTG
This sequence comes from uncultured Ornithinicoccus sp., assembly GCA_964425155.1. Taxonomy (GTDB): domain Bacteria; phylum Actinomycetota; class Actinomycetes; order Actinomycetales; family Dermatophilaceae; genus Segeticoccus. Next base: position 8,230 of record CAYRLV010000159.1, read on the forward strand.
ACCGGTCCGGTGATCACCGAGGCCGCCAAGGAGGGTGACGCCATCGCCCGCGA
>CAYRLV010000160.1:0-8158 GCA_964425155.1 uncultured Ornithinicoccus sp.
CGGCGAGGATGGAGCGGAGCGGGACTGCCGCCGAGGAGCTGCGGCACATCGAGCATACGTGCGGAAGAAGGGACTCGAACCCTCACGCCCGAAGGCACAGGAACCTAAATCCTGCGTGTCTACCAGTTCCACCACTTCCGCGCGGACCCGATGCTACGCACGCGGGTGAGCACTCCGCATACGGCATCGGGGCGGACGGCCCACTCAGTCGCCCAGCTGGAGCGCCTTGCGCAGCGACGCGACGTGGCCGGTGGCCTTGACGTTGTAGCGGGCGAGCTCGACGTTGCCGTCCGTGCCGACGACCACCGTGGACCGGATCACGCCGGTGACCTTCTTGCCGTAGAGCGTCTTCTCGCCGTAGGCGCCGTAGGAGTCCATGACCGCCTTGTCGGTGTCGGAGAGCAGCGGGTAGGTCAGCCCCTCCTTCTCCTCGAACTTCTTCAGCTTCTCGGTCGAGTCCGGGCTGATGCCGAGCACGTCGAAACCCTCGGCGCGCAGCCGGTCGAGCGAGTCGCGGAAGTCGCAGGCCTCCTTGGTGCAGCCCGGGGTCATCGCCGCGGGGTAGAAGAAGAGGATCACCCGGCGACCGGCGTGGTCGGCGAGGGACACGGCGCGGCCGTCCTGGTCGTTGAGGGTGAAGGGCGGCGCGGGCTGGCCGGGCTCGAGGCGGGGCATGTCTCCTCCTGTGCTGGGACGGCGTGCTTGGGTGTGTGGACAGCGTCTAGTCTGCGTTATGGTCGCACCAGCCTCTTGAAAGGGACTCGCCACATGGCCAAGGACAGCGCGTCGCCCACCAAGTCCGTCGGCGACATCGAGGCCGACATCGCCGCCGCACGCCAGCGGCTGGCCGGGACGGTCGACGAGTTGGCGTTCCGGGCGCAGCCGAAGGAGATCATGCGCCGGCAGAAGGAGTCCTTCGAGGCCAAGTTCACCGAGGCCACCCGCACACCCGAGGGCGAGCTGCGCACCGAGCGGATCAGCGCCGTGCTGGGGGCCACCTCCGCCGTGCTGGTCGCGCTGGGCCTGTTGCGCCGTCGGCGTGGCTGAGTCGCGCCCCGTGCCCCAGAAGCCTGCGGGGGAGCGCGATCGCCTGCCCATCCGCATGCTGCACGACCGGGTGCTCGTGACGATCGAGGACGCCGAGGGTGAACGGCGTTCCGGGGGCGGCATCCTGATCCCCGCGACGGCGAGCGTCGGCAAGCGGCTGGCGTGGGCCGAGGTCGTCGCGGTGGGGCAGAACGTCCGGCAGGTCCAGGTCGGTGACCGGGTGCTGTTCGACCCCGAGGACCGCAGCGAGGTCGAGCTGCACAGCACCGACTACATCCTGTTGCGCGAGCGCGACATCCACGCGGTGGCGGCGCCGCGGGTCGACGACGGGCAGACGGGGCTCTACCTCTGAGGTCGCTCCGGCCGCACCCCCTGGGGCTGCCCGGGCCGGGCACCATCGAGCTGGTCCGCCGGGCGCGCGCCATTCGCGCCGACCCGATCGCCTTCCTCGAGGAGATGACCCTCCGGTATGGGGAGCTGGTCGCCCTGGCGGCGCCCGGCGCCCCGGTGCTGCTCGTCACCGACCCGGGCGCGGTGCGGCAGGTGCTGCAGACCGGGTCCCGGCACTGGACGAAGGACACCGTGCAGTACCGCACGCTCGCGACCGTCACCGGGCCGGGACTGCTGGCCAACCCCGGGCCGGGCTGGATCGAGCGCCGGCGGGTCGTGGCACCCGCCTTCCACCACCAGCGGCTGGACGGTGTGGTCGACGCCGTGCGGGCGGGCGCCCGCGGGGTGCTCCGGGAGTGGGACGAGCTGCCGCGGACCGGCGGTCTCGTGGACGTGAGTGCGCTCGCGGCGCGGAGCACGTTGGACGTCGTCGGTCACACGCTGTTCGCCCACGACCTGGGGCCGGACACCGCCGCGCTGGTGGCGGCGACCGACGCCGCGGCCGAGCTGATCGTCATGCGGGCCGGGTCGCCCGTGCCGGGGCCGCGCCGAGCCACGACCGGGCGCAGGTTGCGTGAGGCGAGAGCGTCGATCGATCGCATCTGCCGCGGCGTCGTCACGGCCCGTCGGCAGCGAGGGGTCGAGGAGGGGGACGACGACCTGCTCGGGCTGCTGCTCGCCGCCGGCTTGTCGGACGACGACGTGCGGGACGAGCTGGTGACCATGGTGGTCGCCGGGCACGAGACGGTGGCGGCGGCGCTGACCTGGACCCTGTGGCTGCTGGCTCGGCACCCGGAGGCGCAGTCCCGGTTGCGCGAGGAGGTGCGGTCCTCCGCTGCACGGGCGCCGCGGCGGGACTCGGGCGAGTTGCCCTGGACGCGGGCCGTCGTCGACGAGGCCCTGCGGCTCTACCCGCCGGCCTGGGTGCTGACCCGCCGGGCTTCGCAGCCGGATCTGCTGGCCGGTCAGCCGGTCCCGGCGGGCACGCTGGCGATCATCAGTCCCTGGCTGGTGCACCGCCGGGCGGCCTCGTGGCCGGACGCCGATGTCTTCCGGCCGGAGCGGTTCCTCGACCAGGGGACGGCGGCGCGGGCCGACTACCTCCCGTTCGGACTGGGACCGAGACTCTGCATCGGGCGCGACTTCGCTCTCGTGGAGCTGACCGTGCTGCTCGCCGAGCTGCTCCGGGAGCACCGGGTCGCCGTGCCCGAGGGGGCGGGCACGATCGAGCGGGAGGTGTTCGTCACGGTGCGACCGCGAGGCGGGCTCCGGCTGCACGTGGCGCCGGTGCAGTGACCCGACCCCTTCCGGGGCACACGGTCCGACCGGTGCGCTCAGTGCTCCCCGTGGCCGGTGAACTCCTCGCGGCGGACCCACATCACGCCGAGCATCCCCAGGAACATCAGGGTGTGGGCGATCGACAGGACGGCGCCGTAACCCATGACTCCGGCCCAGTCCAGCGGCAGGAGCAGGAGGAACGGCAGGTACATCACCGCCGCCATCAGCCAGGTGGTGCCCGGGGCGTGGCCGCGCACGAGCATCCAGGTCACCATCGGGATGGTCATGTTCGTCGCCATGACCAGGGCGTCGAACTCGTGCATCGACCGCAGGTCGTCCCAGCCGATCGGGTCGAGCAGCAGGGACTCCAGGGGCCCGAGGAGTGCCATCCCGGCGAGCATCAGCACGACCATCACCAGGTAGTGGCGGATGAAGTGGCGTGCGGCGGGACTCGACAGGGCGTGCGTGGCGGCGGTCGTGGGGTGGTTCATGGGGCGTCCTTTCGTGCGGTGTGGGTGCGCAGCAGACGTGACGCGACCAGGTAGGTCAGGACGACCGCGAGCGCGAGCATGATCGGCCGGATCGTGAGAGCCCACGGCCACGCTCGGCCGTCGAGCCGGACCCCGGTGTCGGGGGCCTGCATGGACTTGGCGACCCACCGGGCGGTGGCCACGTCATCCGTGCCGGCGATGTGGCGCAGGGTGCCGTCGAAGGCGAATCCCGGCCGGTCGTGCAGGTAACTGACCGAGCGCTCCTCGGGCAGCCGGTCGCCGAGGTGCTCCCGTGCCGCCCGGGTGCCGGGCACCAGGACGGTGTCGACGTCGGCCAGGCGGTTCCCGCGGGGCAGAAAGACCAGGCCGTGGCGTGACCGGATCGGCGCCCCGTCGAGCGAGAGGGCCAGCGGCTCGACCACGTAGGAGAACTCGGTCAGTGGGCGGAACGCCGAGGCCAGCTCGAGCTCCCCGATGCCGTCGCTGAGCAGCACGCCGACGGTCGGTCGGTCCCAGCGGTAGGCGGCATTGAGCAGGGCGACCGAGTCGGCGGGGGCCAGGTGCAACGGGTCGAAGTGGGCCGGTGCGCCCGGGGAGTAGTCGGGCCAGGAGACGCGCTGTGCCGCCCGGCGGGCGGCGGCCTCGCCGTCGAACCGCTCGATGATGCGCAACGCCACGTCGACGCCGGAGAGCACGCCCGCCCCGGTGATGATGTCGCCGTCGTCGACGTAGCGCACTCCCTCCTGCCACTTCACCTCGGGATGGCTCCGACGCAGCCCGATCAGGCCCAGCCAGTGGGCGGTCGCCGGGCGGCCGTCGAGGAAGCCGGCCGAGGCGAGCACCTCCGCTCCCACGCAGACGCTGGCGAGGATCGGCAGGCCGCGCGCCCGCTGCCGGTGCAGCCAGTCCTCGATCGGGGCGGTCTCCGGTTCTCCCGCACCGGAGAGCTGCGGGACGATCACCACGTCGGGGCGGTGCCCCACCAGGCGCTCCCAGCCGGCGAAGTCGAGGTCGGGCACCAGGTCCAGCCCGCCGGTCAGCGTGATCGGGCGGCGTTCCGGGGCCACCGTGTAGACGTTGAAGTCCCCGGTGTCCATCAGCACCTCGTAGGGGGCCAGCACGTCGGCGCTGTTCGCCTTCCGCGGGCCGACGACGATCGCGACGGTGGGCTTGCTGGCGTCGTAGTCGGGCACGCGGGTGGGCAGCGACACGCGCTGCGTGCGCTCGGGGTAGACGCTGTGGACGGCCCCCACGACCCCGGCCGCACCGAGGCCGACCGGTAGCGCGATCGCGAGCAGCACGACTGCCGCGATCCGGATCACCTTCTTGGCTCGGGACATCGCGTCCACCTCCTGCCGGCCCTCGGCGACGTCCTGACCAGGTGACCGTCTCGCGGGTGGTGCGCACCCGCCATACCGGACAACCGGCTGTGTCCGAAAATCTGGGATCCCTGTCCACCCGCCACACCCTCGGCGACCGTAGGCTGCCGTCATGCCCTCTCGTGAGGTGCTCGTCATCGGGTTCGACGGCGTCGAGCTGCTCGACCTGGCCAGCGTGACGAGTGTCTTCGACCACGCCAACCGGCTGGGCGCCGATCCGGCCTACCGGGTGACGGTGGCCACGTCGATCGGTCGGCCGGTGCGCACCGACTCCGGGCTCGAGCTGCGCGCGCAGGGTCGGCTGGACGCGGTCACCCAGCCGTTCGACACGCTGGTCGTCTCGGGAGGCCTCGGCCACGAAAACGCGGCGGACAACCGCGCGCTCGTGGCGCACGTGCGCCGGCTCGCGCCGCTCGCTCGGCGGGTGGCCTCCGTGTGCACCGGGGCCACGGTGCTGGCGGCGGCCGGGCTGCTCGACGGCCGACGCGTGACGACCCACTGGTACTACGCGGATTCGCTGGCCCGCAGCTATCCGTCGGTGCGGGTGGACCCGGCGCCGATCTACGTCCGCGACGGCGCGGTCGCGACGTCCGGCGGGGTGACCTCCTCGCTCGACCTCACGCTCGCCTTCGTCGAGGAGGACCACGGGCCGGAGATCGCCCGCCGCGTCGCCATGGCCCTGGTCACCTATCTGCAGCGGCCGGGCAACCAGGCGCAGATGAGCATGTACACCTCGCTCCCGCGGCCCGACCAGGTGGTCGTGCGGCACGTCGTGGACCACGTCGTCACCCACCTGGCCGACGACCTGTCCGCCCGGGCGCTGGCGGACCTCGTCGGGGTGAGCGAGCGGCACCTGTCCCGCCTGTGCACCGAACACCTCGGGCGCACGCCCGCCCGGCTGGTGCGCGACGCCCGCCTGGACGCCGCGGCGCAGCTGCTCATCGAGACCGACGAGCCGACCGCGAAGATCGCGCGCCGCTGCGGGTTCGCGTCCGGCGAGTCGCTGCGGCAGGCGTTCGTGGTCAAGTTCGGGCTGTCGCCCTCGCGGTTCCGGTCCGTGCACCGCTGACCGTGCTCCCGCCCCGGCAGACGGCCCGTGCTCACTCAGGGCGGGTTTGCTCAGCCAGGGCCGCTTTCGGCGGGTCCAGAAGCGGCCGTGGGTGAGCACGGCACCGGTCGTGCTCACCCCCGTCGGCGTGTTGCGTCCGCGCGAGCGGCCCTGCGTGAGCAAAGCAGTCTGGGGTGAGCACGGGAGGGTGGCGGGACGTTATGCTGGGGCCATGGACAGGCCGATGCGGCGATTTCCGCACCCCGACCGGCGCGAGGCCGGCGGGGTGAGCGTGCTGCGTCCGTAGCGCCCACACACCGCGGCGTTCGGGGCCGGTCGGGGACCTCCACCCCCAGATCCTTCGGCCCACAGGAGTTCCGCCGTGTCCACCCTCACCACCCACGCCACCACCCCCGTCCGTGTGCTGAGCGACGAGGAGCTCGCGCACGCTCTCGCCGTCCGCGACCTCACCGACCCCGCTCAGGGAGCGCACGCGATCCAGCGCATCGTCGACGCCGTCGTCACCGAGTTGTCGCGTGACCACGTCCCGTGCGTCCAGCTCTCCCGCGGCCGGCCGGTCGTGCCGCTCGCCGACAACTACGACGCCCTCGGCTACCCGGCCGACGCCGTCACCCGCGAGGCGCGATACACCCGGTATGCGGATCGCGACCACGTGCTGCGCAGCCACACCTCCGCGCTGGTCCCGCCCGCGCTCCGGCGGATCGCCGCCGCGTCCCGACCGGCTCCCGACGTGCTGCTGGTCTGCCCCGGGATCACCTGGCGCCGAGACAGCATCGACTGGCAGCACACCGGGACGCCGCACCAGCTCGACCTGTGGCGCGTCTCCCGCCTGCCCGGTGCGCGGCTCGACGAGGCCGCCCTCGAGGCGATGATCGGCAAGGTCGTGTCGGCCGCGCTGCCCGGAGCGGCCTGGCGCACGGTGCCGTCACCTCACCCCTACACGACCGCCGGGCGGCAGATCGACGTGCTCCGGGAGGGCACCTGGGTCGAGATCGGCGAGTGCGGGTTGGCCGCCGAGCACGTGCTGCGCGGGGCGGGCCTCTCGGGGGAGTGGTCCGGCCTGGCCATGGGCCTCGGCCTCGACCGCCTGCTCATGCTGCGCAAGGGCGTGCCCGACATCCGGCTGCTCCGGTCCGCCGATCAGCGGGTCGCCGACCAGATGCTCGATCTGCAGCCCTACCAGCCCGTTTCGCATCTTCCTGCGGTCCGCCGCGACCTGTCGGTCGCCGTCGCGGAGGAGTCCGACGTGAGTGAGGAGGCGATCGGTGACCGGGTGCGTGCCGCGCTCGCGGCGGACGCCGACGTGGTGGAGTCGGTCAGTGTGCTGGCCGACACGGCATACGACGACCTGCCGCAGGTGGCCCGCGGCCGCCTCGGCATGCGGGTCGGGCAGCGGAACCTGTTGGTGCGTATGGCGTTGCGTCCCTTGGACCGGACGCTCACCGACGCGGACGCCAACCTGCTGCGCGACCGCGTGTACGCGGAGCTGCACGAGGGGGCGGTCCACCAGTGGGCGGCCGGAGAGCCGCCGGCCCTCGTCAGCCGACCTGGTCGCGGGCGGCCGTGAACGCCTCGACGCAACGACGCACGTCGTCCTCGCTGTGCGCGGCCGACAACTGCACCCGGATGCGCGCCTTGCCGGCAGGGACGACGGGGTAGGAGAAGGCGATGACGTAGACCCCGTGCGCGAGCATCGCGTCCGCGATCTGCGCGGCCTTCCGCGCGCCGTCCTCGCCCGGGAACATCACCGGGATGATCGGGTGGCTGCCCGGCAGCAGCTCGAACCCGGCCTCCGTCATCAGCGACCGGAACAGCTCGGCGTTGCGGCGCAGCGTGTCTCGCCCCTCGTTCGAGGTCCTGGCCAGCTCGATCGCCTGGAGCGAGCCGGCGGCGACCGTCGGCGCGACCGCGTTGGAGAACAGGTAGGGCCGGGACCGCTGGCGCAGCAGGTCGACGATCTCCTGGTGGGCGGCGACGTAGCCGCCGGAGGCTCCGCCGAGGGCCTTGCCGAGGGTGCCGGTGAGGATGTCGACCCGGTCCATCACGCCGAAGTGCTCCGGCGTGCCGCGTCCGCCTGCACCGACGAATCCGACCGCGTGCGAGTCGTCGACGAGCACCAGGGCGCCGAACTCCTCGGCCAGGTCACAGATCTGGTCGAGCGGCGCGAAGTAGCCGTCCATCGAGAAGACCCCGTCGGTGACGATCATCCGGCGCCGGGCGCCGGAGGCTGCCTCGAGCTGTGCCCTCAGGTCGGCCATGTCGGCGTTCTTGTAGCGGTAGCGCTGCGCCTTGCACAACCGGATCCCGTCGATCAGCGAGGCGTGGTTGAGCTCGTCGGAGATGACCGCATCCTCGGCGCCGAGCAGCACCTCGAACACGCCGCCGTTGGCGTCGAAGCAGGAGGAGTAGAGGATCGTGTCGTCCGTGCCGAGGAAGTCCGACACGGCGCGCTCCAACCGCTTGTGCAGCTCCTGGGTGCCGCAGATGAAGCGCACCGACGCCAT
>CAYRLV010000161.1:0-8095 GCA_964425155.1 uncultured Ornithinicoccus sp.
AACGTCAGGCAGAGGCGGAGCGCGAGCAACAGGAGTCGACCCCGCCGCCGGCGCCGGACCCCGCACCCACGCCGGCCAGTGGCGCGGACGCGGCCATCGCCTTCGCACGGGCCCAGCTCGGCGACGCCTACGTCTGGGCTGCCGACGGCCCGGACACCTGGGACTGCTCGGGGCTCACCCAGGGGGCCTGGCGGGCGGCCGGCGTCTCCCTGCCGCACCAGTCGAAGCTGCAGTACAACAGCACGATGCGGGTGCCGATCAGTGATCTGCAGCCCGGCGACCTCGTGTTCTACGGGTCGTCACCGGCGACGATCTACCACGTCGCGCTCTACATCGGCGGTGGCACCATCATCGAGGCACCGTTCGCGGGTGGCCACGTGCGGACCTACTCGGTCTACCGCTATGGCGACCTGCTCCCCTACGGCGGCCGCGTCCTGTCCTGACGCCGCGTCTTCCGGCCGCGGAGGAACGCGCGGCAAGAGGACCGCCGCGGCGACGACAAGCGGCGAAGATGGAGCGGAGCGGTCTGCCGCGGAGGAACGCGCGGCAAGAGGACCGCCGCGGCGACGACAAGCGGCGAAGATGGAGCGGAGCGGGTCTGCCGCGGAGGAGCGCGGCAAGAAGACTCAGCCGTGCGGGCCGGGCCAGCGGGCCGTGGTCATGCCGGCCTCCCGGGCACGCTCGATGGATCGGGCGATCTCGGCCTCGGCCTCCTGGCGGCCGGTCCAGTGCGCACCCTCGACCGACTTGCCCGGCTCGAGGTCCTTGTAGGTCTCGAAGAAGTGCTGGATCTCCAGCCGGTCGAACTCGCTGACGTGCTCGAGCTCGGTGATGTGCGACTGCCTCGGGTCGTCCGCGGGCACGCAGAGGATCTTGTCGTCGCCGCCGGCCTCGTCGCGCATCCGGAACATGCCGATCGTCCGGGCGGAGACGAGCACGCCGGGGAAGGTCGGCTCGTCGAGCAGCACGAGCGCGTCGAGCGGGTCCCCGTCCTCGCCCAGCGTGTCCTCGATGTAGCCGTAGTCGGCCGGATAGCGGGTCGAGGTGAACAGCATGCGGTCCAAGCGGATTCGGCCGGTGTGGTGATCGACCTCATACTTGTTGCGCTGCCCTTGGGGGATCTCGATCGTGACGTCGAACTGCATGGGAGTCCCCTTATCGCGGCTGAGGTGGCTTAGGCTCGCCCGCAAGTGTCCCGTATCCGCACCAGGTCCGCCAAAAGGGGGGTTCGTGAGTCACCGGAGGGTTGTGGCCGGGGTGGTGGCGGTCGCGTTGGTGGCGGTCGTCGGCTACGGCGCGCTGGACGCCTACGACAAGGTGCCGGGTGTGCTCACCCTGGGGAACGGCACGGACGACCCCGGCCGCACGGCGCACCCGAGCGCGTCGGCGCCGTCACCCTCCTCCACGACGGCGACGCCGACCCCGGAGCCCACCTTCGGCCCGCGGGTGGCGCCCACGAGCAATCCGACACCACCCCTGCCGGCGCTCGACCCGAAGGCACCGGTGCCCACCAAGAAGGGACTGCGGGCGTCACTCGCCCGGGTGCTGGGCAACAAGCACCTCGGCAACTCCGTCGGCGTCACCATCCGCGACGCGCGAACCGGTCGGCACCTGCTCGACCTCGGCGCCAACGAGCCGCTCACCCCGGCGTCGACGACCAAGCTGCTCACGGCGGCGGCGGTCAGCACGACGCTGGACCTCCGGTCCCGCTTCACGACGAAGGTGGTGCAGGGCTCCTCCCCGAACCGGATCGTGCTGGTCGCCGGCGGCGACAGCATGCTGAACCCGCGCCACGGTGACCCCACCAGGACGGAGGGGTATGCGGGGCTGGACGAGCTGGCCGCGCAGGTCAAGTCGTCCCTGGCGCACCGCCGGGCCCAGGCGGCACCGACCGAGACCACCGGCAGGGCGAGCGGTGGCAAGACGGACGGCAGCAAAGGCAAGGGCCCGGTCATCCGGCTCGCCCTGGACGACTCGTTCGCCTCCGGCCCGTTGCACGCCCCCGGCTGGACCCAGGGGATGATCAACCTCGGCTACGTCGGTGGGGTGACGATGCTCGGCCTGGCGGGGCAGCGGGCCGTGGAGGGCCACCCTGCTCCGTCCGACCCGCAGATGACCACGGCCTGGGCGTTCCGCGCCGCCCTCGAGCGGCAGGGGCTGACCGTGTCCTCGGACGTGCAGCGGACCACCGCGCGATCGTCCGCGAAGACACTCGGCGCGGTGCAGTCCGCCCCGATCGGCGACATCCTGGCGCTCGCGCTGGACCAGAGCGACAACGCGTTGACCGAGCAGCTCGCTCGCGTGGCCGCGGTCCAGGACGGGGTCAAGCCCCAGTTCGCCACCGTCGCGGCGTGGGTGGAGCGCACCGTCAAGGGCCTCGGAGTGCACACCAAGGGCGTGCACCTGGTCGACTCGTGCGGCCTGTCCGACGGGACGAAGATCCCCGCCCGCGTGATCGGTGACGTCCTGACGCTGGCAACCACGGGCAAGGAGCCGGACCTGAAGCGGGTGCTGAGCCACCTGCCGGTGGCGGGGCTGAGCGGCACGTTGCACGAGCGTTTCCTCGACCCCGACACCCGATCGGCCGACGGGATCGCTCGCGCCAAGACCGGCAGCCTCCCGGGCGTCTCGTCCCTGGGAGGGACGGTGGTCGACCGGGACGGGAGGCTGCTCGTGTACGTGCTGCTCGCCGACAACGTCCGGCCGGTCGAGAAGCCCGGCAAGAAGGGTGGCGGCGCCGACACGTCCCGCCGGCCGGGGAGTCCGGGGGTCGACCGCAACGCGTGGGTCGCGATGATCCAGGTGCGGCGCGGCCTGGACGCGGTGGTCGCGCGCCTTGCCGACTGCGGCTGCCGCTCGTGAACCCGTAACGTGGGGCCCATGGCCGCGCCCCAGACTTCCGCTGCGAATGCCCCGTCGACCGGTGCCCGGCTGGTCGACTGGGAGTTCGCCGCGGCCACCGGCCGACGACTGGTGCCCGCCGGTCCCAAGGTCACGCCCGCCCAGGCCGCCGCCGTCGTCGCCGAGCTGCGCGCCGGCGCCGACCGCGCCCGCGAGCCGGTCGCCGAGACCGCCCGGCTGGATGCGCCGGCCGACGCGAGCCCGGTGCTGGTGGTGGACCGGCCGGGCTGGATCGACGCCAACGTCAGCTCGATGCGGGCGATGCTCGGCCCGGTCCTCGACGAGATGGCGGACAAGCGCAAGCGCGCCCCGGGCCAGTTCGCCCAGTCGGTCGGCGGCAAGGTCACCGGCGGCGAGGCAGGAGCGTTGATGGCGTTCCTCGCGGGCAAGGTCCTCGGGCAGTACGACATCGCGCCGCAGGGCGACCCGAGGCTCCTGCTGGTGGCCCCCAACGTCCTGCACGCCGAGGGCGAGCTCGGTGTCGACCCCACCGACTTCCGGCTCTGGGTGTGCCTGCACGAGGAGACCCACCGGGTCCAGTTCACCGCCGTGCCCTGGCTGCGCGAGCACCTCATCACCAGCGCCCGGTCGTTGACCTCGGACCTCGTGCCCGACCCGGAGGAGCTGGGGGCCAAGCTCCAGCAGGTCGGTCGTGCCCTCCCCGACGCGTTCCGCAGCGGTGGGACCGGGCTGGCCGACGTGTTCGCCACCCCCGAGCAACGGGCCCGGATGGCGCGGATCACCGCGGTCATGTCGCTCCTCGAGGGTCACGCCGACGTGGTGATGGACGACGTGGGGCCGCAGGTGATCCCGTCGGTGGAGCAGATCCGGGCCCGGTTCCAGCGCCGTCGGCGCGGGGGCAACGCGGCCGATCGGCTGCTGCGCCGGCTGCTCGGACTCGAGGCGAAGATGCGGCAGTACCGCGACGGTGCGGCGTTCGTCCGCGCGGTGCACGAGCGGGTGGGTGTGGACGGGTTCAACGCGGTGTGGTCCTCGCCCGAGGCGCTGCCCCTCCCGGAGGAGATCGAGGCCCCGGAGGCCTGGGTCGCGCGGGTGCACGGCTAGCGGTGGCCGGCCCGCCCGTCCCGGTCGCAGCGACCCGGGTGGCCGTCCGGGCCGCCTTGGCCGAACTCCCCGGCGACGCCCCCGTGGTGGTCGCCTGCAGCGGCGGCCCCGACTCGCTCGCGCTCGCCGCGGCCACGGCGTTCGAGACGGCCGGGGACGGCCGCGTCGCCGGTGCCCTGGTCGTCGACCACGGCCTCCAGCCCGACTCCGACGCGGTGGCCGCGCGGGCCGCCGAGCAGTGCCGGTCGCTCGGCCTCGACCCGGTCCGGGTGCTGGCCGTCACGGTCGGCACCGAGGGCGGCCCGGAGGCGGCCGCCCGCAGGGCGCGCTACGCCGCGCTGGAGGAGGCCGCGGAGGCGACCGGCTCCGCATACGTGCTGCTCGGGCACACCCAGCGGGACCAGGCGGAACAGGTGCTGCTGGGCCTCGCGCGCGGGTCTGGCGCCCGCTCCCTGGCCGGTATGCCGCGCCGTCGCGGCCGGTTCGTCCGTCCCCTCCTCGAACTGCCCCCGGGCACCACCGAGGCGGCGTGTGCGGCCGAGGGGTTGGAGCCGTGGCGCGACCCGCACAACGACGACCCGAGCTACCGCCGGGTCCGGGCACGCCGGCTGCTCGACCGGCTCGAGGAGGAGCTCGGTCCCGGGGTCGTGGCCGGGTTGGCCCGGTCGGCCGGCCTGCTGCGCGCCGACGCCGACACGCTCGACCGGCTCGCGGCGCAGGCGCGCGAGGACCTCGGGCCGGGACCCTGGGACGCGGGCGCGCTGGCCGCGCTGCCGGAGGCGGTCCGCACCCGGGTCTGGCGCGCCCTGGCCCTGGAGGCCGGTGCGCCCGGCGGCTCGCTCTTCGCCGTCCACGTGCGCCGGCTGGACGCCCTCGTCACGGACTGGCACGGCCAGGGACCCGTCGACCTGCCGGGCGGGCTCACCGCCGCCAGGACCCGCGGGGAGGTATCCATCCGGCCCGCCGGTCCGGTTGAATGGGGGCTCGGCCACGCGGACCGACCCCCACCCCCGACCATCCGTTGACCGCTGTTGACGACCGTTGACCACCGTTGAGCACGAAGGAGTGACCGTGGACGCCGCCCACATGGGAGCCGACCTGGAGAAGGTGCTGATCACCGAGGAGGAGATCCAGGCGCGGCTCGGGGAGCTGGCCCAGCAGATCTGGGCGGACTACGAGGGCAAGGACCTGCTGCTGGTCGGGGTGCTCAAGGGGGCGGTCGTGGTGATGGCCGACCTGATGCGCGCGCTGCCCGGCACGGCGCCGATGGACTGGATGGCGATCTCGTCCTACGGCTCGGGCACCAAGTCGTCCGGCGTGGTGCGCATCCTGATGGACCTGCGCACCGACATCAGCGGCAAGGACGTGCTCATCGTCGAGGACATCATCGACTCGGGGCTGACCCTGTCGTGGATCAAGACCAACCTCGAGTCACGCTCACCCGCGTCGGTCGAGATCTGCACCCTGCTGCGCAAACCGGACGTCGCCAAGGTCGAGATCCCGGTGAAGTACGTCGGGTTCGACATCCCGCCGGAGTTCGTGGTGGGCTATGGGCTGGACTACGACGAGCGGTTCCGCAACCTGCGCGACGTCGGGACGCTCGCCCCGCACGTCTACTCGTAGCCGTCCGGCCGACGCCGGGGGCGGACCTGACCGGAGCGCGGCGGAACATTGACGGCATACTGGTCGTTGACCTGCAGGAATGCCGCCGCACCCGGACGGTGTACCTTTTGTCAATCTGTCGCTGTGTCCGCGGGACATCGCGGACGACTTGACCGAGCGACCAGGAGGGACGGGGTACCACCCCACACATGAACGCCAAGCGCATTCTCCGCACGCCGATGATCTGGATCGTCCTGATCATCGCGGCAGTGTTCCTGTACATGTCGCTCAACGGGTCCGGGGGCTTCCAACGGATCGACACCTCGGCGGCGCAGCAGCTGATCACCAGCGACAAGGTCGAGTCGGCGAAGATCACGCCGGACCGGGTCGATCTGACCCTGAAGAAGGGGGAGACCTACTCCGACGGCGACCAGGTGCAGGACGCCAGCCGGGTGCAGGCCTACTACGTCCCCGCGCGCGGCGAACAGATCGTCGACCAGCTGACCAAGGCCGACCCGCCCGGCGGCTACGTCGACGACCCGGCCCAGCAGAGCTGGATCGTCAGCCTGCTGCTCACCGTCCTGCCGCTGCTGCTGGTGCTGGGTCTGTTCTGGTTCCTGATGAGCCAGATGCAAGGCGGCGGCTCCAAGGTCATGCAGTTCGGCAAGAGCAAGGCCAAGCTGGCCAGCAAGGACATGCCGAAGGTCACCTTCGCCGACGTCGCCGGCGCGGACGAGGCGGTCGAGGAGCTGCACGAGATCAAGGACTTCCTCGCCGACCCCTCCAAGTTCCTCGCGGTCGGCGCCAAGATCCCCAAGGGCGTCCTCCTGTATGGCGCGCCGGGCACCGGCAAGACGCTGCTCGCCCGTGCGGTCGCCGGCGAGGCGGGCGTCCCCTTCTACACCATCTCCGGCTCCGACTTCGTCGAGATGTTCGTGGGTGTCGGTGCCTCGCGCGTCCGTGACCTGTTCGAGCAGGCCAAGGCCAACGCGCCGGCGATCATCTTCGTCGACGAGATCGACGCGGTCGGCCGGCACCGCGGCGCCGGCCTCGGCGGCGGCCACGACGAGCGCGAGCAGACGCTCAACCAGCTGCTGGTCGAGATGGACGGCTTCGACGTCAAGACCAACGTCATCCTGATCGCCGCCACCAACCGGCCCGACATCCTCGACCCGGCGCTGCTGCGGCCCGGCCGGTTCGACCGGCAGATCGCGGTCGACGCCCCCGACATGATCGGCCGGCACCACATCCTCCAGGTGCACGCCAAGGGCAAGCCGATGGCACCCGACGTGGACCTGCTCGCGGTGGCCCGCCGCACGCCCGGCTTCTCCGGTGCCGACCTGGCCAACGTGCTCAACGAGGCGGCCCTGCTGACCGCGCGCACCGGCGCCAACCTGATCGACAACAAGGCGCTCGACGAAGCGATCGACCGGGTCGTCGCCGGCCCGCAGAAGCGGTCCCGGGTGATGAGCGCCAAGGAGCGCAAGATCACCGCCTACCACGAGGGCGGGCACGCGCTGGTGGCCGCGGCGATGCGGCACACCGACCCGGTGACCAAGGTGACGATCCTCCCGCGCGGGCGGGCCCTCGGCTACACCATGGTGCTGCCGACCGACGACAAGTACTCCACCACCCGCAACGAGCTGCTCGACCAGCTCGCCTACGCCCTCGGCGGCCGGGTGGCCGAGGAGCTGGTCTTCCACGACCCGACCACGGGCGCCTCCAACGACATCGAGAAGGCGACCGGGCTGGCCCGCAAGATGGTCACGCAGTACGGCATGAGCGAGCGCGTCGGCGCGATCAAGCTCGGCCAGGAGCGCGGCGAGGTCTTCCTGGGCCGCGACGTGGGGCACGAGCGCGACTACTCCGAGGAAGTCGCCGGCGTCGTCGACGAGGAGGTGCGCCGGCTGATCGAGGCCGCGCACGACGAGGCCTGGCACGTGATCAACGACAACCGGGACGTGCTCGACCACCTGGTGCTCGAGCTGCTCGACAAGGAGACCCTGGGCGCCGAGGCGCTCGCGGAGGTCTTCGCCGACGTCGTCAAGCGTCCGGCCCGCCCGGTCTGGCTGTCCAGCGAGCGGCGGCACGTGCACGACCTTCCCCCTGTCCTCACTCCCGCCGAGAAGGCCGCCCAGGCCAACGGCCAGCGGCCACCCGGCGCGACCGGCGAGCACCCACCCGAGGCTGTGATCGAGGTGCCCGAGGGCGGATATGTCGACCCGGAAGGACATTGACCTCGAGCGCGCGGGTCAGGCCGTGCGCGAGCTGCTGATCGCGTTGGGGGAGGACCCTGACCGGGAGGGCTTGCAGGACACCCCCGCGCGGGTTGCCCGCGCCTACGCCGAGATGTTCGCCGGCATGGAGCAGGACCCGGCGGCGGTGCTCAACACCACCTTCGAGATGGACCACGACGAGCTCGTGCTGGTGCGCGACATCGAGCTCTACAGCACGTGCGAGCACCACCTCGTCCCCTTCCACGGCGTGGCCCACGTCGGCTACATCCCGAGCAAGGACGGCCGGGTCA
>CAYRLV010000162.1:0-8044 GCA_964425155.1 uncultured Ornithinicoccus sp.
ACCACAGCCTCGACGTGGCCGACAAGCTCGCCGAGGAGGGCATCGACGCCGAGGTCATCGACCTGCGCAGCCTGGTGCCGCTGGACCGGGAGACCGTCCTGGACTCGGTGCGCAAGACCGGCCGGTTGGTGGTCGTCGACGAGGACTACCTGTCGTATGGCGTGTCCGGCGAGATCGTGGCCACGGTTGCCGAGACCGACCCCGGGATGTTGCGAGCTCCGGCGAAGCGGGTCGCGGTACCGGACGTGCCCATCCCGTACGCCCACGACCTCGAGTATGCGGTGCTGCCCAGGCAGGACCGGATCGAGCAGGCGATCAGGGCTGTGCTGTGACCGACGTGCTGTTTCCCCCGCTGTCGAAGGACACACCGGACGCGGAGGGGGTGCTGGCCACCTGGTTCGTCGCGGACGGCGAGGCTGTGTCGGTCGACCAGTTGCTCGCCGAGGTGCAGGTCGACAAGGTGTCCGCGGAGATCCCGGCGCCGGCCGCCGGGATGGTGCGGCATCTGGTGGCGGAGGAGGACGCAGTCCGTCAGGGCGAACCCATCGCCCGGATCGAGTAGCCGCGGCTGCGACCGTGCCGTGACGCTTGCCGCTGGTGAGACGCGTGCTCGCACAGAGCCTGTCATGCGACTCGCGTGGAGCTAATCGCCGAGGATCTCCTTGACCGCGCGATCGATGAACGCGGTGTCGTCCGGGTTCGCGCCGATACCGGCGAAGTGGCCCCACACGCCGGGGATCTCGCGGAACTCGCTTCCCTGGATGAACCCGCTCACTCGCTTCTCCTCCTCCGGAGCGAAGTAGCGGTCCTCGTGGGCGGGCATCTGGATCAGCCGGGCTCTGATCGCTCCGAGCGCCTTCTTGGTGTCCCCGTCGTATCCGGGCGTGTTGCCGACGTCACCGTGTTTCCAGGTCCACGCCATCGTCAGCAGGTTGTTGGCGTCGCGGCCCAGGAAGTGTCCTTCCCAGTAGCCCACGAGGAAGTCATCAAGAGTCGCGTACCCGAGCTGCCGCCACTGCTCATCCCAGTAGAACTGAGCTGACAGGCCCCAACCCGCATACACCCGGGCAAAGGCGCGGAGGCCGGCGTCGGGTTGCTGGTCGTACCACCCGTTGTTCCACGCGGCATCCGCGGTGAGCGTGGCCTCCAGGCTGTTCAGGAAGACGACGTTGTTCGGCGACGTCTTGGACGACCCACAGAAGGGGAGGAGTCCATCCATCATGTCCGGGTACTGCACTCCCCACTGGTAGGTCTGGCCTGCCCCCATGGACCAACCGAGCACCATCCGCAGGTGCTCGATGCCGAAGTGCTCGGTCACCAGTTGGTGTTGGGCCCGGACGTTGTCGGAGAACGTGCAGTGAGGGAATCGTGGGCCGTTCCGCGGCTTCGGTGTGTTGCTGGGGGACGATGACTCGCCGTTGCCGAACAGGGCCGGGATGATGATGAAGTACTTGTTCGGGTCCAGCCCCATGCCCTCGCCGACGAGCCAGAGGTTGTCTGCGATGAACCCCGAATACCAGGTGGGGTACACGATCGCGTTGCTCTTGTCGGTGTTGAGTTGCCCGAACGTCCTGTAGGCCAGCTTCGCGGACTCGATGGTCATACCGGACTGCAGCTCGAAGTTGCCCAGCTCGTAGGTTTCGTAGTCGCCAGTCATCCTCATTCCTCGCTCTTGTCGCCCGACCGCCTGCTGAGAGCACGTCGTTGCCGCGAGCAGCGGGCCAGATGGTCGTGCTTGTGAGCATCGTGGTGCCGGGTGCCGGCGTCAAGGGCGGTCGGTCTGGAGAGGTGGGGCAACCAGTGGCGCCGGTCCCGACGATCGAAGCACTTGCCGGCCGTCCTGCTATCCGGTCTGTGCCGCCTCGTGCCAGGCGGTTTCGGCGAAGCTGAACAGCCGCTCGGGGTCCATCCGCAGCCACACCGTCGCCCAGTCGATGCTGCCGCCGCGGTTGCGCACCTCGGTGGTGCGGCGGACCTCGTCGGGAGCGGTGGTCAGCACTTGGGCCGGCCCCTCGGTGAGGACCGCAGCGTGGTTGTCGTGTTCACCCTCGAGCACTGACAGGGCCAGCCAAGGGTGGGCCCGAACGTTGGCGTTGCGGGCCGCGTTGTGGACGGTGGGCAGCCAGAACGCCTCGGCGTGGATGGTGAACAGCGTGGGCGCGGCGTGGGCCCGGCCGTCAGGGCGGGTGGAGGACGCCAGCGCGTAGGTCCGGTGGTGCAGGTAGGTGGCCAGCTGGGGGCCGGTCAGTCGTCGCTGCGGCGGGTAGGCCTTTTGCACCGCGGGGCTGCCTCGCTCGAAGGACGCGTCCTGGAGCCTGCCCAGCCACTCGGCGTGGGCCTGGTCGCCCGCACCGGTCCGGAGCTCAGTTGCGCGAGTGCCATGCATGGGTTCGTTCCTTCGGTCGGCGTGTGTCTGTGGGATCGGGTCTGGGGTGGGAGCCCCGACCAACGTACCGGTCCCCGACCGACTTGAGTGCGGTCCGCGCCTGCGGCGATCCGAATCGCTCGTGGCTGAGGTGACGCGAGTACTTGGGTGCTACACCCACGCACATTGACGAACAACCTCAAGCGGGACAGCACCACTCAAGCTGTTCGCATCGACTCACGCGCGGTGCGAAGGGTGGCTGAGAGCGAGTCGAGGTCGAACGCGCCGTAGTGACGCTGACCGTTGACGAAAAACGTTGGTGTGCCTGCGACACCGGAGAGGTCGGCCGACTCGACGTCGCGCGCCACGCGCGACCCGTGGGTACCTCGGCGTAGGTCCTCGGCCACCCGGTCGACGTCGAGACCAAGCCCCTCCGTGTATCCGAGAATGTCGTCGAAGCGCAGGTGCTCCTGGTGCGTGAGCAGCAGGTCGTGCATCTCCCAGTAGGCGCCCTGGGCGCCCGCCGCCTCTGCGGCTTCCGCGGCCAACCGGGCCTGCGGGTGGACGTCGGGCAGGGGCAAGTGTCGCCATACGTAGCGAAGGCCCGCGTCCGCCAGCAGCTGGCGGACCACCGGTTCGGCCCGTCCGCAGTAGGGGCACTGGAAGTCGCCGAATTCGATCACCGTGACCGGGGCATCGGGGTCGCCGCGGATGTGGTCGCGATCCACGTCGACCTCCGGGATGAGGTCTTGGATCAGGTTCATGTCGCCGAGCAACGCTCGGGCACGCGCGTCCGGTCCCAGCAACGATGTGCTCCGGTAGACGGCGAGCGTCAGCAGCGAGGCCACGAGCGCAGCAGTGAGAGCACCCAGCTTGGCTTCGGCAAGATGTGCACCGTGGAACGCACGCGTGGCGATCAGCAAGGCGACGGTAAACCCGATTCCTGCGATGGTGCCGCCACCGATCACCGCGGCCCAGCCCACCGGCGGGCGGACCCGACCCCTGCTCAGCAGGGTCACCAAATGGGAGGTCCCCACGACGGCCATAGGTTTACCGACGACGTACCCCAGGAGCACGCCCAGGGTCACCGGCTCCAGGTAGGCATGGGCCAGGAAGTCAGCGTTCAGGGTGATGCCGGCGTTCGCGAGGCCGAACAGGGGGACGATGACGTAGCTGGTCCACGGCAGGTACAAGGTCTGCAACCGTTCGTTCAGCGAAAGAGTGGCCGTCAGGCTCGATGCCGCCGACCGGGCCAGCTGCGGAGTCGGCTGCTCGCGGAAGCGGCGGACCCGGCCGGTGGCTGCCTCCAGGGCTCGACGGCTCGGGGTGTATGCCGGAACGGAAAGCCCGATGACGAGCCCGGCCGCGAGCGGGTCGACACCACTGGTCCGCAAGGCGCCCCAGAGGGCGACCCCGAGGGCGACGTACACCCCGGCGCGCTGGACTCGTCTGGCCGCCACGACCAGCACGACGCCGAACAGCAGGACCGCGACCACGAGAGGCGCGATCTCGATGCCTCCGCTGTAGACGACGGCGATCACTGCGAGTGCCGCAACGTCGTCGACGACGAAGACGGTCACCAGGAAGACCCTGGCACGATCTGGGACCTGTTTGCCGAGAACTGCCAGCACGCCCAACGCCATGGCGGTGTCGGTGGACATGGCGACGCCCCACCCCGCAGGACTCCCGTGACCGACGTTCACCGCGAGGTAGAGCAGCACCGGCACCACCATCCCCGCCAAGCCGACGGCGAGCGGCAGCACGAACCGCCGACCTTCACGGAGGTCACCCAGATCGAACTGACGACGCGACTCCAGGCCGAGCACAAGGAAGAACAGCGCCATCAAGCCGCTGTTCACCCAGCCACGCAGGTTCTCGCTGATGGCATGGCCCGCAAGGCGCACGGACAACTGGGAAGACCAGACGTTTTCGTAGGAACTGTGGTCGAGGTTGGCCCAGAGCAGCGCCAGGCCGATGGAGACAAGCAGCACACCGGCGCTTGCGGACTCGGTGAACAGGAATCGTCGCAGTGGCGCAGTCCGGCCGTCGGCCGGACGAGGAGTGATCCCAGCCAACCCCCAGCGCGTGGTCCTCAGCCATCGGCCACCAGAGGAACGGGGCACATCAGGCTGCTGGTCCGAGTCGGCTGGTGGCGGCGTGCCGGGGGGTGAGGTCGTCATGGAGGGTCTCCAACGTCGGACGGGAGATTACCCCCAGTTCCGTTGAACTTCGCTGGGCGGTTTCGGCGGGCTACCCAAACCTCGCGGATCGTGGGGATTCGGGACCCCGCCGATGGTCGTGCGACGGCCGTCAGGACGCGTGTCGGGTCCGTCGGAGGATCTCGATCGCGAGCACCCCGAGCGCGGCGGCGCCCGTGGCAGCGACGAGGCGCTCGAACAGGCCCGTGTAGCCCGCCTCCTGCGTCAACACGCTGGCCACCGCGAAGGCGATGATCAGGACTGCGGTCCAGCGCGCCGGACGCGCCCACTCCTCCCAGCCGGACGTGCGGCGCATGGCTGCGGCCAGCAAGAATGTGGCGATCACGAGCAGCAGCAGGCCGATCGAGCTGATGGCGTTGTCGAGCTGTCCGCCCGTGTTGGACAGCTGTTGTGTGGCGGTGCATCCCGGGTCGGCCATCCGGCATGCCAGCCGCTCGACAGGAGAGAGCAGGTCGCCGAGCCCGACGATGGACAGCCCAAGCAGGACGGAACCCGTGGCTGCCCTCCAACCACCGGGGCGGAGCACCGGCCACACCGAACGCCAGGCGAAGCCCATCGTGGCAGCGCCGGACAACGCCAGGATCATTGCCAGGAACGCTCCATGCGGCGCAGTGACGGCATACAGGTCGCTGATGGTATGGGAGACCACGCTGTAGCGCGGTCCTTGCCACAACGCTGCGACGAGCCAGCTCGCGACGAAGACCGCCTGCGCCACCAGGCCGAGCCAAGCCCATCGCCGCACGGCGGCGCGTCTCCCGGACGAACCGACCGCCAGATCGACGCCTGCTCTACCGAGTTCTCGCGCAGTGGAGTTGCTCATTGTGACGATCCCTCGAGGTCGTTGATCCCGAGGGAGAAGTCGAAGTTCCCCACGCCGTAGCGGGCCAAGCCCATCGTCAACAGACCCGCCCCTTCTACCCAGTGGGCCATGCTCAGGTCGCCCGTGTCCCGCGGGCGCAGTCCAATGCTCTCGATGAACGCTGCCACCTTCGCTTTGGCCTGCGCATCGTCGCCGGCCATGAACACGTCCACCGGCCCGCCGCTGACCAGGACATGGCGGAAGAGGGTGTTGAACGCCTTCACGACATGGGTGCTCGCGGGCGCCGCCTTGGCGACCATTTGCGCGATGGAGGTGTCGTGGGGGACGGCCAGCCCGGTGGCGGTGGCGTTGAAGGGGTTCGTGATGTCGACGACGATCCTTCCGGCCAGCGCGTCACCGAACTCGAGGACGACCGGCACGGCGCCGTCTGCCAGCACCGCGAGGATGACGATGTCGCCGGCCGGGACGGCACCGAACGTCCCGGTCGTAGCGCGGTCGCCGAGCGTCTCGGCCAGGGCTGCGGATTTGGCCGCGTCGCGGCCGATGATCTCGACGGTGTTGCCGCCAGCTATGGCCATGGTGCCGATGGCGTTGGCCATGTTTCCCGCGCCGATGATGCTGATGCTGCTCATGACGTGTCCTCTTCTTCTTTGGTTTGGACTTTCGCTGTCTCTCGTTCGTGCCGGGGTCAGGACCAGGGCGTCGACCGGTATCTCGCAGCCGGATCGCCGTGGTGCCGGTATCGGCAACCACTCGATGCCCTTGACGTAGCGGGGCGTCCGCAGCGCCACATAAAGTACACTGAACGGTTTTCTTAACTTAGCGGACGGCTGTCCCGAGCGCAAGGTATGTATACCGATCGGTACCGTGCCGGGTTATGATTGGGGTCATGACCGCATTGGAGAAGGGCCCCACGGGCCGGCGCCGCGGCAGGGGCGCACGCGAACGCATCCTCGGCGCGTCACGGCAACTGTTCAGCAGTCAGGGCATCAACCGGACCGGGATGGACCAGCTCTGCGACGTGGCGGAGGTATCCAAGCGCACGCTCTACCAGCACTTCGGCAGCAAGGACGAACTCGTCGCCGAATACCTGCGCCGGTTCGATCCCGACCTCATGCCCTTCGTGTTCGACCGCGAGGACCTCACGCCTCGGGAAAAGCTTCTCGCCGTGTTCGACGTGCGCGCACCCCTGTGCCCGTTCATCGGGGCGGCCGTCGAGATCTCCGACCCGGGCCATCCGGCCCGCCTGCACGCCCGCGACCACAAGCAAGCCATCGCCGCGCGGCTCGCCGACACCGCTCGCGAAGCCGGCGCGGCCAACCCCGAACAGCTCGGCGAACAACTGGCACTGCTCCTGGATGGTGCCACGGCGCGCACTCGGGTCCTCAACGACGAGTCCTTCCCCACCGCCGCCGCCATCGCCGCCGTCCTCATCGACAACGCTATCCCCGTATCTCCTGGGCAGTCCCGCGACCAGGGATAGACCCGGGCTCGACACGAGGGAATGGACCTCTGGGACCGCGCTCTGGGGACACCCGGAGGCTCCGTCTCCTCGCCGGGTTGAGGGGCGCGGGGAGTCCCACCGACTCTTGGCCGAGGGGATCGGTTGACTCACCGCGACGGCAGTCGTGCGTCGGGTCGGGGTTGTCGGGCAGGACTGCGAATGCGGGGCCTGTCGTGTGGTGCCGAGTGCTTGTCAGGAGCCGTGGACCACCCGAAAGCGCAGGTGCGTGGCGTCGCGTCCGTCGATGACTCGCACCGCCCCGAGCTCGACCGGCTGGGCGAGGTCCTCAAGGGCGTCGAACAGGCGCCGCCCTGCCCCGAGCAGGACGGGTGCGACGTGGACCTCGATCTCGTCGAGCTCGCCGGCCCGGATGAGCGCCTGCGCGGCTCCCGCACCGTGCACCATCACGTCCTTACCGCGCGCGCCCGCTCGGGCCGCGGCCGCACACTCCGGGACGTCGGTGTAGAAGCGGGCCGAGCCGGGCGGGACGTCACCGTCGTCCACCTGATGGGTGAGCACGAGGATCGGGACCCCGTCGTGGTGGTCTCCGTTCCAACGCCCGGCCAGCTCGAAGGTGCGTCGCCCGGAGATGATCGCTCCGGTCGCCATGCTGTCCGCGAAGACGTCATGGTTGGGTCCCGGGCTGTTCCGGTCGTCGAGCCAGTTGAAGAGCCGGAAGCCGCCGCGGCCCATCTCCTGACCGGGGCGGTCCTCCGGCCCGGCGACGAAGCCGTCGAGTGACATGGTCATGTCGAGGCGGATGGCGGTCATCGCTGCGTCTCATTCGTCCCAGGGCCACCCAGCATCGCCATCCGGGTCCCGGTGTGGCTGGTGACCTGTCCGACCACCTCCAACCCGACGGACGTGTAGAACTCGAGCGACGTGTCGAGACTGCTCACGCGCAGGGCCGGAAACAGGATCTTCATGGCGATAACGACCGGCACCCCAGGGAAGACTCATCGGTCCCCAGGTGCATGGTCTTGCGGCGTGCGCTGCTCAGTGACGTGGTTGATCGCTGTCGGTCCGATGACTATCGGCGGCCGGCACGGTCCTCCCGGGCATGACTCAATACCTGCTCTCTGTTCCGCACGACTCCGACGAGGAGCCGACCATGGAGACCATGGACCCAGCCGAGC
>CAYRLV010000163.1:0-8018 GCA_964425155.1 uncultured Ornithinicoccus sp.
ATGGTGCTCGCATCGGCGGGACGGCGCCCATGTGGGAGTGGATCGGCGACGAGGGCGCGACGACGTTCAGCTACTGAACCCGTCTCGCCACGTCGGCGGTCAGGCGGTGGCGTGCAGGTGGTTGACCGGGTGGGTGGCGTAGTCCTGGCCCAGGGGTGAGGTCCAGGTGCAGACGCCGTCGGGAGTCATCGACAGCCGCCAGCCGGCTTCGTGTTTGGCGCGGTGGTGGTGTTTGCACAGGCAGTGCAGGTTGTGCGGTGCGGTGGGTCCGTTCGGCCAGGGGATGACGTGGTCGATGTCGCAGCGCCGGGCGGGCCTGGTGCAGGCGGGGAACCGGCAGACCCCGTCGCGCAGCCGGACCATTGCGGCGATCTTGGCCGGTGGCCGGTAGGCGGGGCTGCTGGTCTCGAGCACGGTGCCGGTGGCCGGGTCGAGCAGCGCCCGGCCGATGGTGGTGTCGAACCGGGTGGCCAGGTCGGCGACCACGTCGGCCGGGATGATCCCGATGCCGGGGATCGCGCAGCCGGCCGGCGCGACCCGCAGCCAGGCCGGGGTGTCGGCGGTGACCGGCCCGGCGCCCGGGGTGTGTTCGTCGGCCGGGTGCACGATGCCGGACGCGATCCCGGTCCGGGTGTATCCGGACCCGTCCGGCGCCCCGGTGCAGCCGTGGTCCACCCCGGCCACCACCCCCGCCCCAGCGGGGCCGGTCACCTCATCCGCTTCGCCGGCGCTCTCGGAGCCGGCACAGCCAGCGTGGTCAGTCGCCTCGACGGCTTCATCCGCTTCAGCGTTCATGTCGGCGTCGCTCTGGGCGTCGTGAGTGCCCGGGCGGGCGGGGTGCAGGTCGATCACCTCGGCCCAGTCGGTGCCGCACTCGCGGGCGAGCCAGCCGTCGGTGTCGAACTCGCGGGCGTCGCGGGCGGCCAGTGCGGCCGCGAACGCCACTACCTCGGCGTCCTCCCGGCCGAAGCCGGGCTCGGCGGCCCGGGCGGCGAAAGCCTCAGCCCACTCCGCGTCGGTGGTGTCGGGGTTGCCGGTGTCGGGGTGGACGGGGAACAAGAAGGTGACCGTGGTGGACACCTCGGCCTGACCGAGCAACAGGTCGACCAGCGCGTCCGCGCGGCACTGCGCCAAGGTGACCTCCGGGTCGTCCTGATGCCGCCGGTGGGCCAACGCGTCGACCGCGGCCCAGCACCTGGCCGCGTCCGCCGCCGGCAACGTGACCGCCCACTCGGTCATCCCGGGCAGGTCGGAGGCCCACTGCCGCACCCCCCGCTCCAACCGCGCCTTGGCCGCCTTCTCCCGCAGCCCGTCCGGGTCGACCCGCAACAACGCCCGCCGCACCCGCGCCCGGGCCGCCCGCGGCGCGTCCGAGGCCACCTGCGGGTGGATCCGCTCCTCCACCGCCGCGCACACCTCGAGGCTGGCGTCACGCAGCTCCTCGGCGATCACACTCGCCCGCCACAGGTCCAACACCCCGGCCGCCATCGCCGCCAGGGTGCGCGGCAGCTTGCGCGCCAGGACCGCGGCGACCTCGGCCCGCCGGTCGGCGCTGCCGGGCGACAGACCCAGCAGCGGCCCGACCTCGGCGCCGGCGAACTCCTGCACATGACCGACCCCGAAGTCACGTTCGGCCCACGCCCCCGACCCCGAGTCCCGGGCCATCCCCCGGCAGGCGAACTGGGCGATCCGCACCACCTGCGCCGCGGCGACCGCGTTGATCACCCGCTGCGCCGCCGCGACCTGTTCGAGCAGGTCCGCCGACGACTCGCCCACCGCCCCCGCGCGGGCGCCGGTGAAGGCTTGCCCGGCCAGGGCGAAGGCCTCACTCAGCGGCTCGTTCATACGTTCCATCATACACCAGTTCGCATCGCCCGGGAAGGGTTCTGCACCACCTCGTTGACTCGAGTTCGCCTGTCAACACACGTTATTCGCGACCTACTCGCGACCTATTCGCGGCAAACAGGCAGCCATCACACCCAGCCGAGACTCCTCATACCTGCCTCGCTCCGGCCGGCCACCTCGCCGCTCCGGCGCGGCTACCGCCGACCACCGACAGGACTCCCGGACGGTGGACGAGTCGTGAAACGCGGTGGTGACCGCCCCACGACGGCGGCATGGAGTTCGCGAGCTGGGCCGGCGTGCGAGGCCCGCCGGCGCGCTGCGAGTCAGAGCCGGATGCCGAGCAACGCGTCCAGGGCCCGCGCCAGCAGACCGGGAGCCGACTCCGCCCGGTCGGCGGTGTCCTCGAGATGTGCGTCGGCCAGGGTCCGGTCGACCCAGGCGTCGACCGCCGCCACCGCGGACGGGCTGTCGAGGTCGTCGGCCAGGCGGGCACGGACCTGCTCGATGGTCTCGCTCGCGTCGGGGGCAGCCGCCACCGAGACGGCCGCCCGCCACCGGGCGAGCCGCTCGACGGCACCCTTGAGCACCTCCTCGGTCCAGTCCCAGGGCGTGCGGTAGTGCTGACCGAGCAGCGCCAGCCGGATCGCCATCGGGTCCACGCCGTTCTGGCGCAGCTGGGACACGAGCACCAGGTTGCCCTTCGACTTGCTCATCTTCTCGCCGTCGAGACCCACCATCGCCTGGTGCACGTAGACCTGGGCGAAGGGACGCTCGCCGGTGAGGGCCTCGCCCTGCACGGCGCTCATCTCGTGGTGCGGGAACACCAGATCCGTGCCACCGCCCTGCACGTCGAAACCCATGCCCAGGTGGTCCAGCGCGATCGTCGTGCACTCGATGTGCCAACCGGGTCGGCCGCGGCCCAGCTCGCCACCGTCCCAAGCCGGTTCGCCCTCGCGGTGCCCCCGCCACAACAGCGGGTCGAGCCGGTCACGCTTGCCCGCGCGGTCGGGATCGCCCCCGCGCTCGGCATAGACCTCCATCATCTGCTCACGGGTCCACCCCGACACCGTCCCGAACCGGGGCTGCCTCGCCAGGTCGAGGTAGACGTCGTCGCCACTGCCCTCACCGTCCGGCACCGGGAGCCGGTATGCGGTGCCGTCGGCCAGCATCGCGGCGACCGCCTGGACGTCCGAGGGGATCCCCTCCACCGCTCCGACGTAGTGGTCGGGCGGGATGACCGCCAACGCGGCCATGTCCTCCCGGAAGAGCCCGATCTGCTGCTGGGCCAGTTCCTCCCACTCCACGCCGTCGCGCTCGGCGCGTTCGAGCAGCGGGTCGTCCACGTCGGTGACGTTCTGGACGTAGCTGACCTGGTGCCCGGCGTCACGCAGCGCCCGGCCGAGCAGGTCGAACGTGACGTAGGTTGCGGCGTGCCCGATGTGCGTCGCGTCGTAGGGCGTGATGCCGCACACGTAGATGCGTGCGATCGGTCCCGGCGACAACTCGCGTCGCCGGCCGGTCGCGGTGTCGTGCACCGAAACGGGAGGCCCGGAGCCGGGCAGGGAGGGCAGGGAGGGAGCGGGCCACGCGATCACTGCCCGAGCCTATCCGCCGGGGTAGTGGCCACCGGTCACCAGGGCGGCCAGGGGATGGCCGGACCGGCGCCCGAGTGCCTGGGGAAGGTTCCGGCAGCGAGCAGACCGGTGACCCGACGTTCGAGGGCCAGCACCTCGACGGCGTGCAGCAGCGGAGCCAGGGCGCGTCGCAGCGGGCGGTCGGGGACGGCGAGACCGTCGCGCAGCAGCTCCAACCGGGCGCGGTCGTCGTCCGCCAGCGGGGAGCCGGCCCAGCCCCACAGCATGGTGCGCAGCTTGGGCTCGGTGTGGAACGTCACGCCGTGGTCGAAGGCCCACAGGTGCCCGGCGTCGTCGAGCAGCAGGTGCGAGCCCTTCCGGTCAGCGTTGTTGACCACCACGTCGAAGACGGCGACGGAGGCCAGGTCCGGGCGGTCGGCGTGTGCGACCACGAGGGGCTCCCCCTTCGGTCCTTCGGCCTCGAGCACCGGCAGCCAGCCGGCGCCGACGTCGTCCGGCGCGCAGACCGTGAGGAGCGCCTCGTCGTCCCGTCCCGACGTGGGTGGCTCGATCCACTGCTGCACCGAGCCACGCCCGGCCGGCCCGTCACGCAGCACCGTGGGTGGCACGACGCAGAAGCCGCCGGCCTCGGACACCAGGTAGGCCGCCTCCTCGCGCAGTCCGAGGGTCCCGTCGGGGAAGTCCCACAGGGGCCGCTCCCCCACCAGCGGCTTGTAGATGGCCCGGGTGTGCGCCTCGTCCAGCCGCAGCACAGCCCGCAGCGCGGAGTTCGACGACTCGAGCAGGCGCCCCTCGACCTCGAAGACTCCCCCGGCCAGCACTCGCAGCATCGTCGTGCCGTCGACATCGCCGCTGTCGTCGCTCAGTGCCCTCGTTCGCGGCTCCTCGGCGGCAGGCGTTCCGCTTCGCTCCACATCGTCGCCGCTGTCGTCGCCGCTCAGTGCCCTCGTTCGCGGCTCCTCGGCGGCAGGCGTTCCGCTTCGCTCCACATCGTCGCCGCGGTTGTCGCCGCTCAGCGCCGGTACCCGTTGGCGCGGGGGCAGATGTGGCCCGTGGGGTCGAGCGGGCCGCCGCAGAAGGGGCAGTCCGGCCGTCCGGCCTTGACGGTGCGCTGGCAGCGTCCGGCGAACTCGCGCGCCTGCTGCGGGCCGATGACCACGCGCAACACCGTCTGGTCCTCCGGGACCTCAACGACGGTCAGCTCCTCCTCACCGGGAGCAGCCTCGACCTCCACCTCACCGTCATGGCACTCGATGACCACGACCGAACGGTCGGTGTCCCAGGCCAGGCTCATGCTCCCGACCCGGAACTCGTCCTCGATGGGCGTGTCGAGCGGGTCGTTGTCGGGTGCGCCGGGCTCCGATGGGGCCTCGGTCGCGTCGGTGGCGTCGGTGGCGGCCACCTGGTCGAGCATCTCCACGAGCCGCTCCGCGAGCACCTGCACCTGTTCCTTCTCCAGGGACACGCTGGTCAGCCGCCGGCCGCTGCGTGCCTGCAGGAAGAACGTGCGTTGCCCGGGTGGCCCCACCGTGCCCGCGACGAAGCGCTCGGGCGGGTCGAACTGGATCACCGGCATGCTTCGACTCTAATGACTCGCCGGGCCGTCACACCAGCGGACACCAAGCGGGCGCCAGCGCGTCCCCGCGGCCGACGGGGGTCGGAGCGGTCAGGGACTCGTGCCGCCGCCGACCGCGGCGTCTCCCGACTCGACGTCCTGCTCGCTCGGAGGCGGCGGGACCAGCCGGGCCAGGTCGGCGCCGGTGTCGTTGAGCAGGACCAGGAACGGCCGCGCCTTCGTGTAGTGCACGACCGACAACGAGGCGGGCGACACGACGATCCGCTGGAAGTGGTCGAAGTGCGCGCCAGCCGCGTCGCTGACGAGTGCCTTGATCAGGTCGCCGTGCGACACCAGGGCCCAGAGCGCGTCCGCTCCGTGCTGCTGCTCCACCTCGGCGTCGACGGCCCGGACGGCGGCGAGGGCCCGAGCCTGCATCTGCGCGAGCGACTCGGCCGGGTAGCCGTCACCGTCGGGGAACCGGGCCGCGCTGGGGTGGTCCTGCACGGTCCGCCACATCGGCTCCTGCGCCAGGTCCTTGATCGCCTTGCCGGTCCACGCGCCGTAGCGGCACTCGCCGAGCTCGTCGACCACGGCGGCGGTCAGGCCGAGCCGGTTGCCGACCAGGTCGGCGCTCTCCCGGCAGCGCTGCAACGGGCTGGTGACCAGGTGCCGCACCGGAAGGCCGGCGAGGCGGTCGGCCAACGCGCCGACCTGGGCCTGCCCCGTCTCGTCCAGGCCGATCCCCTCGGTCCACCCGGCGAGGACGCCGTCCGCGTTGGCGGTGGTGCGGCCGTGGCGGATCAGCAGGGCAATGGGCACGCTCGCCACTCTACGTGGCGGTGCGTGCACAAACCGTCGTGGCGTGGTGCGATGGCCGGGTGATCGTCGACCAGGCCGTCTACCGGGGCGCCCGGCGGCTGCCGTGCGGTGACCTCAGCGACGAGCTCGACGAGCTGCGGCGCGACGACGACGGCTTCATCTGGATCGGGCTCAAGGACCCCACCGACGAGGAGTTCGCGCAGGTCAACGAGGAGCTCAAGCTGCACCCGCTGGCCGTGGAGGACGCCGTCAAGGGCCACCAACGGCCGAAGGTCGAGGTCTACGAGGGCAGCATCTTCGTGGTGCTCAAGACACTGCGCTACGTCGAGCGGACCTCCGACGTCGAGACCGGTGAGGTGATGATCTTCGTCGGCGACCGGTTCGTGGTCACCGTCCGCCGGGGTGAGGCGAACCCGCTGTCGGGGGTCCGGGCCGACCTCGAGCACACCCCCTCACACCTCGAGCACGGGCCGGTGTCGGTGCTCTACTCGGTGATGGACGCGGTGGTCGACGGCTACCTGCACATCGACGCCGAGTTGCAGGAGGACCTCGACAACATCGAGCGGGACGTCTTCTCCTCCGGGCGGTCCGTGGTCGCCTCGGAGATCTACCTGCTCAAGCGCGAGGTGCTGGAGGCCCGGCGCGCAGCGGTCCCGCTGGCGGACCCGCTGCGCAGGATCGTCGAGGGCGCCTTCCCGATGGTGGCGGAGGACTCGCTGCCCTTCTTCCGTGACATCCTCGACCACGTGCTGCGGGTGTCAGAGCACATCGAGTCGTATGACCGGCTGCTCACCGACGTGCTGAACGCGCACCTCGCGCAGATCTCCGTCCAGCAGAACAACGACATGCGCAAGATCTCCGCCTGGGTGGCCATCGCCGCGGTGCCGACCATGATCGCGGGGATCTACGGGATGAACTTCGAGAACATGCCCGAGCTGCACGCCAGCGTCCGGATCGGCGGGTCGGAGTTCTACTACGGCTACTTCGTGGTGCTGATCGTCATGATCGGGATCTGTGTCTCGCTCTACCGCGCCTTCAAGCGATCCGGCTGGCTCTGAGACCTTCCTGTCCTCGGCGTCAGGTCGCGCTCATCCACCCGGCGCCGAGCACCACCAGCAGCACCGCGCCGAGCAGCACGCGGTACCAGACGAAGGTCGTGATCGAGTGCTGGCCGACGAAGCGGATCAGCCACGCGATCGAGGCGTAGGCGACGAGGAAGGCGACGACGACGCCGACCAGCATCTGGCCCATCCCGACCACGTCGGGGTGCAGGTCCTTCAGCTCGTAGAGCCCGGCGGCGGTCAGCGCGGGGATGGCCATGAAGAAGGACAGCCGGGTGGCCGTCACCCGGTCGATCCCCCGGAACAGCCCGGCCGAGATGGTCGCTCCCGAGCGGGACACTCCGGGGATCAGGGACAGGCACTGGACCAGGCCGATGATCGCGCCGTCCTTGACGGTGATCAGCCCCTCGCCGCGCTGGACGCCGCGGCGCTCGAGCACGTCGTGACGCCGCTCGGAGGCCCACATCACGACGCTCCACAGGATGAGGGCGGCGGCCACGACCCAGAGGCTGCGCAGCCCGCCGGTGATGAGATCCCGAGCGAGGAAACCCACGATCCCCACCGGGATGGAGCCGACGATGACCGCCCAGGCCAACGGGTAGTCGGGGTTGCTGCGACTCTCCTCGTGCCGCAGGCCCCCGACCCACGCGCCGATGAGCCGGACGATGTCCTTGAAGAAGTAGAGCAACGTCGCCGCGATCGCTCCCAGCTGGATGACCGCCGTGTATGCGGTGACCGCCGGGTCGTCCACGGTCAGCCCGAGCAACTTCTCCGCGATGGTGAGGTGCCCGGTCGAGGAGACGGGCAGGAACTCGGTCAGCCCCTCCACCACGCCTAGCACGACGGCGTCGATGTAGCTCAGGTCCACGGGTCAACTTTCGGGTCTGGGACGTCGGACGGTCTGCTCGGCGGCCGTTTTGCTGAATCAGCCGGCCGGTCAGTCGGCCAGCCCAGTTTCGTCCACCAGCTCGGCCAACGTCCGGACGACGCGCAGACGTTCCGGGAGAGTCGCCGCATACGGGGAGACGCTGAGCGTGGTGACACCCGCCTCGTGGTAGCGCACCAACCGGTCCTTCACCCGGGCGCGCGAGCCGATCAGCGCGGTCTGGTCGATCAGCTCCAGAGGAACCGCAGCCGCCG
>CAYRLV010000164.1:0-7977 GCA_964425155.1 uncultured Ornithinicoccus sp.
AGCTTCTGGGGCTCCACCGCGCGGTGGCGACCCGAGCAGGGTCGGTGACGAGCCGGCCTGGTGCAGGGTTCAGTAGCGTGGGGGCGTGCCCGATCCCTCACTCGTTCTCGCCGACCGTGTCCGGGCGGCCCTTGCCGCCGCGCTCGGCCCGGAGTTCGGTGACGCCGACCCGGTGCTCCGCCCGTCGCAGTTCGCCGACTACCAGGCGAACGCCGCCCTGGCACTCGCCAAGCGGCTGCGGCGACCGCCGCGTGAGGTGGCCGCCGACCTCGTGGAGCACCTGGATGTCGCGGACGTGTGCGACGGCGTCGAGGTCAGTGGCCCCGGCTTCGTCAACCTCTCCCTGCGGGACGACTGGCTGGCCGCCCAGGTCGGCGAGCTGCTGGGCGACTCGCGGCTGGGGGTGCCGCAGCAGGCGACCGAGCACATCCCGATCGACTACTCCGCGCCCAACGTGGCCAAGGAGATGCACGTCGGCCACCTGCGGACCACCGTCGTCGGGGACGCGCTCGCCCGCACGCTGGAGCACTTGGGGCACCACGTCATACGGCAGAACCACATCGGCGACTGGGGCACGCCGTTCGGGATGCTGATCGAGCACCTGCTCGACGTCGGGGAGGGATCGCCCGAGGCGCAGCTGCTGCGGTCCGACCCGAACGCGTTCTACCAGGCGGCGCGGTCACGGTTCGACGCGGACGAGGCGTTCGCCACCCGGGCGCGGGCGCGAGTCGTGTCGCTGCAGGCCGGTGACCCGGAGACGCTCCGGCTCTGGCGTGAGCTGGTCGACCTGTCGAAGGCCTACTTCAACGCGATCTACGCGCAACTCGGTGTCACCCTCACCGACGACGACCTGGCCGGGGAGTCCACCTACAACGACGAGCTGGCCGGCATCTGCGACGAACTCGAGGAACGCGGGCTCGCCGTCGTCGACGAGGGCGCCCTGTGCGTGTTCCTCGACGAGTTCACCGGCCGTGAGGGCAAGCCCGTGCCGTTGATCGTGCGCAAGAGCGACGGCGGCTACGGCTACGGCACCACCGACCTGGCCACCGTCCGGCACCGGGTGCGCGACCTGCACGCCGACCGGATCGCCTACGTCATCGGCGCGCCGCAGCACCTGCACCTGCAGATGGTGTTCGCGACGGCGCGGCGGGCCGGCTGGCTGCCGGAGGACGTCGAGGCGGTGCACGTGCAGATCGGCAACGTGCTCGGCTCGGACGGGAAGATGCTGAAGACCCGCAGCGGTGCGCCGATCCGGTTGCGGGCACTGCTGGACGAGGCGGTCGAGCGCGCGACCGCGGTCGTCGAGGAGGCCCGCCCCGACCTCGACCCCGACACCCGCGCGGAGATCGCCCGGCAGGTCGGCATCGGGGCGGTCAAGTATGCGGACCTGTCCGTCGCGCACGACACGGAGTACGTCTTCGACTTCGACCGGATGCTGGCGCTGCACGGCAACACCGGTCCCTACCTGCAGTACGCCGCGGCCCGCATCCGCTCGATCTTCCGGCGCGCGGGCGCCGAAGCGGCGTCGGCGACCGGACCGGTCGCCATACGAGAGCCCGCCGAGCATGCGCTCGCGCTGGACCTGCTCGGTTTCGGGCGGGTGGTCGCCCAGGTGGGCGCCGAGCTCGAGCCGCACCGGTTGTGCACCTACCTGTTCGACCTGGCGCAGGCCTACATGGCCTTCTACGAGACGTGCCCCGTGCTGTCCGCACCCGACGAGGCGACGCGGACCTCGCGGTTGGCGCTGTCGGCCGCCACGCTGCGGGTGCTCGTCCAGGGCCTCGAGCTGTTGGGCGTGGAGGCCCCCGAGCAGATGTGACCTGCTTGTTGCGGCGAGAGCGGCCCGTCGAGTGGCCGCTCTCGCCGCACCAGTCGGCGCGTGCCGTCGTAGTTGGTCACCAGGCGCAGCTCACGGCGACGGCGAGGAAGAGCAGTTGGTGCAGGGTGCGGATCGGTAGCGGGGTCGCCGGGCGGCGTCCCATCCGCTGCTGGCGTCGGGCCGCGCTGACGTTCGCCGGGAACATCGCCACGAGCAGGGTGGCGAGGCACCACGCGGCGATCGATGCGACGGACGGGATGAGCAGGCCGACGGCGCCCAGCGCCTCGAGCGCGCCGGTCAGGCCGACGAGCACCCGGGCGTGACCGAGGCGCGGCGGGACCATCGCCTCCAGCGCGTGGCGGGCCGGCCCGAGACGCGCCGACGCGGTCAGCAGGAACATCGCGGCGAGCGCCCACCGGAGCCAGACCGGCCACTGGTCCCAGGGGGAGACGCCGGCGAGCGCGAGCGACCCGAACACGGCAGTCGCGCCGAGCAGCGTGATCACCGGGGCGGTCAACCAGCGGCCGACGACGCGGCGGGTGGTCGGGGCGGGGTGGGTCGTGGTGGCAGACATCGGTGGCTCCTAGGGACGGACACGAGAACTTGTCACTGACAAGATTAGGTCGACGCCGGCGAACTAGTCAATGACTAATTTCCTCGCTACGGTGGCGGTCATGTCGGGTCGCGGGTACCACCACGGGGACCTTCGGCGTGCCGTGCTCGCGGCCGCCGCCGAGGCGATCGAGGAGGTGGGCGTCGCCGGACTGAGCCTGCGCGACCTGGCCCGTCGGGCCGGGGTGTCGCACGCCGCGCCCGCCTACCACTTCGGCGACAAGGCCGGTCTGCTCGCGGCACTGGCCGCCGAGGGCTTCGACCTGCTGACGGAGGCGCTGGCCGCTGCCGGACCGGCCCGCGACCCCCGGGAGGCCGGCGTCGCCTACGTCCGCTTCGCGGTCGCGCACCCCGCGCACTTCGCCGTGATGTTCCGGCCCGACCTCTACGCCGACGACGAGGCGGTGGCCGCCGCCCGCGACCGTGCGGGCGCCCAGCTGTCGGCCACGGTGCAGGCGGCCTCGGACGCAGGGTCCGGCGACGAGCAGCCCTACACCCGGATCGCGGCGTGGTCCTTCGTGCACGGGTTCGCGACCCTGTGGCTCAGCGGAGCCCTGCCGGACTGGCTCGGGCCGGACGCTGCCGCCGCCGCCCAGGCGACGGCGCAGGCGATCCGCCTCGGCCCCACCCCGTAGTTGCGGAGAGAGCGGCCCGTCGACGGGCCGCTCTCTTCAACGAGCAGGGTGGGTGAGGGTCAGCCGCGCTGGTCGACGATCCGGCGGGCCTTGCCGACCGAGCGCTCCACCCCGCCGGGGTCGACCACGTTGACGTTGGCGGTCGTGCCGATCCGCGACTTGATGTCGTGCCTGACCTGGCGCGCGAGCTCCTCCCGCTGCTGCGACGAGACGCCCTCCTGCGCCTCGACGTTGACGGTGAGCTCGTCCATCCGACCGGGCCGCGTGAGCACGCACTGGAAGTAGGGCGTCAGGCCGTCCTTCTCGAGCACGATCTCCTCGATCTGGGTCGGGAACACGTTGACGCCCCGCACGATCATCAGGTCGTCGCTCCGGCCGGTGATCTTCTCGATCCGCCGGAACGCCGGCCGCGCCGTGCCCGGCATCAGCTTGGTCAGGTCGCGGGTGCGGTAGCGCAGCACCGGCATCGCCTGCTTGGTCAGCGAGGTGAAGACCAGTTCGCCCACCTGCCCGTCGGGCACCGGCTCGTCGGTCAGCGGGTTGACGATCTCGGGGTAGAAGTGGTCCTCCCACAGGTGCAGACCGTCCTTGGTCTCGACGCACTCCTGGCCGACGCCCGGCCCCATCACTTCCGACAGCCCGTAGATGTCGGTGGCGTGCATGCCGGCGCGCTCCTCGATCTCCTCGCGCATGGCCTGGGTCCACGGCTCGGCGCCGAAGACGCCGATCTCCAAGGAGGATTCGCGGGGATCGAGGCCGACCCGCTCCATCTCGTCCAGCAACGAGAGGAAGTAGGAGGGGGTCACCATGATCACGCGCGGGCGGAAGTCGGTGATCAGCTGGATCTGCTTCTCGGTCTGACCGCCGGACACCGGGATCACCATGCAGCCCAACGCCTCCGCGCCGTAGTGCGCGCCGAGGCCCCCGGTGAACAGGCCGTAGCCGTAGGCGACGTGCACCCCATCCCCCGGTTCGACGCCGGCCGCGCGCAGCGACCGCGCCATCACCGACGACCAGGTGCGGATGTCCTCCGTCGTGTAGCCCACGACGGTCGGCTTGCCGGTGGTGCCGCTCGAGGCGTGCACCCGGTTGACCTGCTCGCGCGGCACCGCGAACATCCCGAACGGGTAGTTGTCCCGCAGGTCGGCCTTGCTGGTGAACGGCAGGTGCCGCACGTCCGCCAGGGAGGTGATGTCTTCGGGGTGGATGCCCTTGTCCTCGAACGCCTTCCGGTAGTGCGGCACGTGGTCGAAGGCATGCCGCACCGTCCACTGCAGCCGGCGCAGCTGCTCGGCCTGCAGCTCGTCGAGCGACCAGCGCTCGGCGTCGTCATAGAGGTCCGGCCGTGGGGTGATGGTGGGCAAGCCGCTCATGTCGGGACTCCTTGCGGGTGTGCGGTCGCGGGCTCACGCCCGGGGTGGCAGGCTGCGGGATCGGCCACGGAACTCCGCGATCACGGCGCCGTCGGCCTCGCGGGTCACGGTGACGTCGGTGATGCCACTGCGCCCGTATGTCGTCCGCTCCCGGGCGTCGGCGACGAGGACGTCGCCGAGCCGCGCCGAGGCGACGAAGTTGATGTCGCACCCCGCGGCCACCGTCAGTCGGCCTCCCGCGTTGCAGGCGAGCGCGAAGGCCGAGTCGCAGAGGGTGAAGATGAGCCCGCCGTGCATGATCTGGTGGCCGTTGACCATGGTGTCGGTGACCGGCATCCGCACGCGGGCACGACCCAGCGTGCCGTCGTGCTCGACCTCGAGCGCCTCCATGCCGAGGGTCCGCGACGCGAGGTCGTCGTCCCACATGGCGCGGACGTGGCTGAGGTCCGTCGCGCTCATCGGTCGCGCTCACCCTGCTGCGTGAGCGCCGGGCTCGGCCGGTAGCGGCCGCCGGGGAAGGCGGCGTCGAGCTCGGCGAGCTGCCGGGCGACGACGTCGAACCCGATCTCCCGCCCCCACTCGAACGGCCCCTTGGGATAGTTCGTGCCGAGTTTCATTGCCGTGTCGACG
This sequence comes from uncultured Ornithinicoccus sp., assembly GCA_964425155.1. Classification (GTDB taxonomy): domain Bacteria; phylum Actinomycetota; class Actinomycetes; order Actinomycetales; family Dermatophilaceae; genus Segeticoccus. Next base: position 5,070 of record CAYRLV010000164.1, read on the forward strand.
TCTTCGACGCTGGCCTCCCCGCGGGCCACCAGGTCGACGGCCTCGTTGACCAGCATCGCGAGGGTGCGGGCGACGGGGTCGGTCTCGACCGGCCCGCCCACCAGCTCGTCGGCGCGCGCCGCGTCGGGTGACGCGTCGAGCGGGCGACCGGACTCGTCATACCGGAAGATGCCCTGCCCGCTCTTGCGGCCGAGGCGACCGGCCGCGACCAGGTCGCGTTGGAAGTCGGTCGGCTCGTAGCGGGGGTCCTTGCCGGTCTGCTCCCAGACCGAGGTGCCGACGGCCAGGTTGACGTCCTGGCCGATCAGGTCGGTGAGCTCCATCGGCCCCATCCGGAAGCCGGCGTGCTCGCGCAGCGCGAGGTCGAGGGTGGCGGCGTCGGCGACCCCGTCGGCGACCATCCGCTGCGCCTCGCCGTAGAACGGGCGGGCCACGCGGTTGACGATGAACCCGGGCGTCGAGGTGCAGTGCACCGGTGTCTTGCCCCAGACCCGCATCAGCGCCTCGGCGGTGCGCAGCGACGCCCGGCTCTCCTCGTCGTCGTGCTGGTCGCCGTGGATGATCTCGACCAGCCGCATCAACGGTGGGGGGTTGAAGAAGTGCAGGCCGATGACGCGCTCGGGGTCGGGGATCGCGCTCGCGATCTCGGTGATGTCCAGGCTCGAGGTGTTGCTGGCGAGGATCGTCTCCCGCGGCTGGTGGTCGGCCAGCTCGCCGAACAGCTGGCACTTGTCGCCGAGGTCCTCCCGGATGGCCTCGATCACGACCAGGCAGGGCGGGACCTGCCCGAGGTGGTCGGCGACGTGCAGGTTGGCCGTGGCGGCGTCGGCCTCCTCGAGGGTGATCTTGCCCTTGCTGGCCAGCTTGGCGAGCGTCGTCGCCAGCCGGTCTCGGGCCGCCTCGGCCGCCCCCGGCATGGTGTCCACGAGGTGCACCGGGTGCCCGGACTGAGCCGCCACCTGGGCGATCCCCGTGCCCATCGCCCCCGTGCCGACCACGGCGACGTCATCGAGCTCTTGCGTCCCAGAGGCAGCCATGTGACACATGTTCGCAGACGCGTAGAGTTTCCGTAAGACAGGTTCCGGAGCCGGACACTCCCAACCCCTGAGACGTGAGGATCCCGTTGACGACCACGGCAACTGACCACCCGCTGCTCGACAAGCACCGCGAGACGCTGGAGGAGGCCCGCACCGCGCTCGCGGCCCGCAGCTACTACTCGCGCTACCCCGAGTCGCCGTCACCACGCGTGTATGGGGAGTCCGCGGCCAGCGAGGGCGAGTCCGCCTTCGACGCGTTGCTGGCCGAGGACTTCGCCGCCCTGGCCGACCAGCCGACCGACGGGACGTTCGTGGGGAGCGAGGTCTCGCCATACGGGCCGGTGCTGCGGGTGCGCTACCCGCACCTCGACGTCGACGCGGCGATGGCGGCGGCGCAGGCCGCGATGCCGGCCTGGCGCGACGCCGGCGCGGCTACCCGGGCTGCGGTGTGCGTGGAGATCCTCGACGCGATCAACAAGCGGTCGTTCGAGATGGCGCACGCGGTGATGCACACCTCCGGCCAGCCGTTCGTCATGAGCTTCCAGGCGGCGGGTCCGAATGCCCAGGACCGCGGCCTCGAGGCCGTCGTGGCCGCGCTGGTCGAGCAGGAGCGGGTGCCCGAGTCCGTGGTGTGGGAGAAGCCGTCCAAGCGGGGCCCGCTGCGGATGCAGAAGGACTACCGGATCGTGCCGCGCGGCGTGGGCCTGGTCATCGGCTGCAACACCTTCCCGACGTGGAACGCCTACCCCGGCATCTTCGCCTCGCTGGCCACCGGCAACCCGGTGGTCGTCAAGCCGCACCCGCGGGCGGTGCTGCCGCTGGCCATCACCGTCGCCGCCGCCCGCGACGTGCTGGCGGAGGCCGGCTTCGACCGTGCCCTCGTGCAGCTGGCCGCCGAGGACGACGGTGAGGGCCTGGCCAAGGTGCTCGTCGAACGGCCGGAGGTCGCGATCGTCGACTACACCGGCGGCCCCGGCTTCGGTGGCTGGCTGGAGCGGGAGGGCGCCGCGCTCGGGACGCTGGTCTACACCGAAAAGGCCGGCGTCAACACGATCGTGGTCGACTCGACCGACGACCTGCGCGGCATGCTCGGCAACCTCGCCTTCTCGCTGTCGCTCTACTCCGGCCAGATGTGCACCGCGCCGCAGAACCTCTACGTCCCGCGCGACGGCATCGACACCGACGAGGGCCACCTGGGCTTCGAGGAGTTCGGGGCCAGGCTCGGTGAGACGCTGACTGCGTTCAACGGCGACGACGCCAAGGCGGTCGAGGTGCTCGGGGCGACGGTCAACGACGACGTGCGCGCCCGGGCGACCGACCTGCCCGCTCTCGCCGAGCGGCTGGGCGGCGAGGTCGTGCTCGACAGCCGGCCGGTGACCCACCCGACCTACCCCGACGCCGTGGTGCGCACGCCGGGACTGGTGTCGGTCGACGTCGGCAACGACTCCGCATACACGACGGAGTGCTTCGGGCCGGTGTCGTTCCTCATCGCCACCGAGTCGACGCAGCAGTCGCTCGAGCGAATGCGTGACACCATCCGCGAGCACGGCGCGATGACGGCGTCGGTCTACTCCACCTCGGAGGAGGCGCTCGAGGCGGCCCGTGAGGCGGCGGCCGGGGCGGGGGTCGCGCTGTCGGAGAACCTCACCGGCGGGGTCTACGTCAACCAGACCGCGGCGTTCAGCGACTACCACGGCACCGGCGCCAACCCCGCGGCCAACGCGGCCTACACCGATGCCGCCTTCGTCTCGAACCGGTTCCGCGTGGTCACCTCGCGCCGCCACGTCTGAGGCGGGTGCCGTCAGTAGCCGGTGCTGTCCAGCTCGGCCTGCCAGTCCCGGAGCAGCTCGTCGGCCCGCTCCAGGCCGGCC
>CAYRLV010000165.1:0-4798 GCA_964425155.1 uncultured Ornithinicoccus sp.
CAGTTCCTCGACACGCGGCGCTCGCACCTCACCGTGCTCGTCGACACCGACCCCGAGTCCTATGGCGGCAGTGAGGATCTCGCCGAGGTTGCCATCTCGGTGGCCGGCTCTCTGGCGCTGCGCACGATCGCCGACGAGCAGGACACGACGGTGCTCGCGGGGGGTCAGCAGGCGCACGAGCTGGTCGCACCCCTCACCCTCGACGCGCTCTCCCGCGCGGAACTCGTGCCCACCGACCTCAGCGCGCTCGCGGTCGAGGCCGTGGCGCTCGCCCCCTCCACGAGCATCGTCTTCGTCATCACCGGCGCCGGCACGCCGCTGCTGGAGCTGCAGCGGGCCACGGCGCAGTTCTCCTCCGAGGTGACCACGATGGCGGTGCTGATCGACGGTTCCGGACCGGCCGGCATACGGCGTGCGGGCGGTCTGACGCTGCTCACGCTCGGCCGGCTGGACGACCTGCCGCGGATGTTGATGACGGCGATGGCGCGATGAAGAGGAGTGGCGACGACAGCGCGAGGACACGAGCGAGGCACGAGCGAGGCCCGGAGCGCCGAGGAGCGCGACCATGAGCATGGCTGAAGGAACGCCAACACCGCAGGGGCACACCGATCCCGAGGCCGAGACGCAACGCTCGCGGCGTCGGGTCGGCGGGGCGCGCTGGCAACGACTCCTGCCCGACCGCCCGGCCGCCGTCGACGCGCTCGCGACCGTGCTGCTGACCGGGTGCGCCCTGGTGGGGCTGCGCACCACGTTCTGGGGATGGACCTGGCTGGTGATCGGGGGCGCGGGGGTGCTGCTCGGCGTGCTGCTGACCCACGTCGGGATGCGGCTGCGCTGGCCGGCCGTGCTGATCGCAGCGCTCGTCGTCGCGGCCCACTTCGTGCTCGGCGGGCCGATCGCCTCGAGGGACGACCTGGTGGGAGGTGTGCTCCCGACCGGGGCAACCTTCGACGACCTGGTCCGGACCCCCGTGGACGGCTGGAAGCAGCTGCTGACGACCGTGCCGCCCCTCGACTCGAGTGGCCCGCTCATGTTGGTGCCGTTCATGATCGGGCTGTTCGGTGCCGCGCTCTGCTACGGCATCGCCCGAGCCTGGCGCTCGGCCGGCGCGGCCCTCGTGGTCCCGGCCGGGCTGCTCGCGCTGTCCATCGCGCTGGGCACGATCGTCCCGGCGGCGTTGCTCGTGCAGGGTGTCGGTTTCACCGTCGTGGCCGTGGTGTGGACCGCACTGCGGGCGCGCCGGCACCGGCCACCGCTGCAGAACGGCGCCGGACGCAACACCCGCTTCGTCACCGCGGTCTCCCTGCTCGTCGTCGCCGGCCTGGCCGGTTGGCTGATCGGTCCGGTCCTCCCCGGGCACGCCGAGGGTGCGCGCTCGGTGTGGCGCAGCCAGGTGGAGCCCCCGTTCGACGTCTCCCAGTTCCCCAGTCCGCTCGCCGGGTACCGCAAGTACACCGAGCCCAACAAGTCCGAGCTCTATGACCGGACCCTGCTGACCGTGAAGGGCCTGCCGGAGGGCTCTGCGCTGCGGTTCGCGACGCTCGACTCCTACGACGGCTACGTGTGGGGCGCCGGGCAGCGCACCGGGGCGGGTGAACCGGTCGACCCGACGGAGGGCTTCCGGCGGGTCGGGTCGCACATCGCGACGGTGGGCAGCGGGCCGGAGGTGTCCGTGAGCGTCAGCGTGCCCGCCGACGGCTACGACAACGTGTGGCTCCCGACCTCGGGTCAGGTGACCGGCGTCGAGTTCACCGGCCCCGACGCCGACCAGCACGCCGACGGGCTGCGCTTCAACACCGCCACTGACACCGCGGTCCTGCCCAGTGGCCTCGGCCCGGGCGACAGCTATCGGATGACCCTGCGCCCACGCTCGTTGCCGACCTCGCTGCCCGAGACCGTGGCCACCCGCAGCGGCTCCGAGGTGGACACCGGCAGCCTCACCTTCCTCGACGACGCACTGGACAAGTACGGCGGCGACGACCCCAGCGCCTGGGGGCAACTGCGGTCGGTGGCCCGCTCGATGCGCGACGAGGGCGCCTACACCGACGGAGACCCGACCAGTTACGAGCGCAGCTACCTGCCCGGGCACAGCATCGGCCGGATCGAGCGGTTCCTCGCCGCCACCCAGCTCGCGGGCAACGATGAGCAGTACGCCGCGACGCTGGCCCTGGTCGCCAACCGCCTGGACATCCCGGCCCGCGTCGTGCTCGGCGCGATCCCCCGCGGCGGTGTCGTCAAGGGCAAGGACGTGCACGCGTGGGTCGAGGTGCAGCAGGAGGACGGCACCTGGCTGACCATCCCGCCGTCGGCGTTCGTGCCCAAGCACAACAAGAAGCCCAAGCAGCAGCAACAGCGCAGCGAGGAGAAGCGGGTCGGCGCCCTCGTGCCGCCGCCGGCCTCCAACAACCCGCCGAGCGTGCTGCAGGGCCCTGACCAGGCGCAGAACGAGACGCAGGTCAAGAAGCGCCACCACGACGACGAGGACCGCGGCTTCGACACCTGGTCACCCTGGCTGAAGTTCCTCGTGCTGGGCGTGGGGCTCCCGCTGCTCGTCCTGCTGCTCCTGTATGGCGGGGTGCTCGCCTGGAAGGCGCGTCGTCGCCACGTGCGGCGCACCCGCGGGTCGGCTCCGGCCCGGCTGTCCGCCGGTTGGAACGAGCTGGTCGACTCCGCCCGCGAGCTGCGGATCCCGGTGACGCAGAGGGCGACCCGGCACGAGCAGGCTCAAGAGCTCGAGGCCGCCTGGAACCAGGCCCCGGTGCTCGCCGGGTCGGCCGACCGGTTCGTCTTCGGCCCGGTCGACCCCGAGCAGGAGCAGGTCGCCGGCTACTGGGACGAGGTGCTGTCGGCTCGCTCGGGGCTGCGCAAGCGCGCGGGGTGGTGGCGCCGCCGCCGCGCGGACCTCACCCTGCGCCCCGGGCGTTGGCAGCGCCGGCACGAGGACAAGGCCGCACGGGGGGCCCGCGGTGACGCCGGGACCGGACGGCCCGAGTCGGAATCCGGTGCCGCCGGACGGACTTCGGCGCCACCTCCCGACCCTGCCCCCCGCCAGGACACGGCGGACGAGGACACGGTCCGCGTCTCCCGCTGACCGGTGGTCGATGGGGAGTGCTCCCCATCGACCTCGCCGTGCGGGCTCACTAGGTTGCCGCACGGCGGCGTGACAGCGTCATGTGCGGGGGACCGGCCTCGCAGGGCCACGCCGGGACCGGGAGGACATCATGAAGCAGCTCAGCAAGGTTCTGGCCGTGGCGGGCGCGAGCGCGGCCATCGTCGTGCCGTCCCTCGGCACCAGCGCCCCCGCCTTCGCGGCGTCGAGGGACGGGCACTGCAACAAGGGCGAATTCTGCTACTACTACAACAGCAACGAGCAGGGTTCGGTCTCCGACTTCACCGGCTCGGTGTCCAACTACGGCACCACCCAACCCACCTGCTACGAGTTCAAGGGAGCCGGCAACGGCAAGGGCCGGTGCATCAAGAACGACGCCGCCTCGGTCTGGAACCGCAGTGGCAGGACCGTGCGGGTCTACTACAACAGCTTCTACAAGGGCGCCCACCAGGACATCCCGCCGCACACCAAACGCAACCTCAACCCGACGCTCAAGAACGACAACGCCTCGCACCGGTTCCTCCGCTCGTCTGGCGGGATGGTGGACGACTACCCCTACCGGGGTGCCACGTCCGGTGTGGACCCGTGGTACTTCTACAAGGGCCAGTGCACCTCGTTCGTCGCGTGGCGGCTGAACTCCCGCCACCACATCCCCTTCACCAACCACTACCGCGGCCATCACTTCGGCAACGCGAACACCTGGGACGACGCGGCCCGGGCGGCCGGCATCCGGGTCAACAGCACCCCGCACGTCGGCGATGTGGCGCAGTCCAACGCGGGCAGCTACGGCCACGTCGCCTGGGTCGCCAAGGTGCACTCCGACGGCACGGTGACGGTGGAGGAGTACAACTACGCCCACCCGGACCACTACGGCACCCGCCGGGTGTCGAAGGGGTCGTTCAACTACATCCACTTCCCGCGCGGGTGATGGCCCGTGGCCGCGGCGCGGTTCGCAGGTCGCGACCGCGGCCATCGCAGCGGAGGGTTTGCGCGGGCCCTCGCTGCTATCGTCGGTGGGTCGACGAGTGGGGCGGCGTCGTCGTCGGCGCCGAGCACGACCTTCGAGAGTGGGAGCCCGAACGTGAGTGACCTCAGGGTGGAGTGTGGCCACCGCCCGCAGGAGTGGGCCTACGTCGAGACGCCGCAGGTGTGCGTGCTGGTGGAGCGTCCCGACGGTGATCCGTTGGTGGCGGCCTGTGCCGACGTGGCCGGCACCGGAGACCTGGACGACCTGCTCGACGTGCTGCTGCGCGACGGGTGGCGCACGTTGCCGGACTTCGCCGCGGTGGATCGGCAGCAGTGGCGCGTGGTGGCCCGGGGCACCGCCAGCGCGGACGCGCACGGGCCGGGCCCGAGTGGACGCATCCGCAACACCGGGCGCGCCCCCTGGAACGACATCGAGCTGGACCCGAGCGTCGAGGTCGTCGTGCTCTACGGCGACGCCGACCTGCCTCCCGCGGACGCCCCGGGGCGGCCCGAAGGCGCGCAACGCCCGTCCGGTCCCTCGCAGACGGCCCTGCCGCCCGACCAGATGGCGCTCCACGAGGCGCAGACCGAGTCGTGGCAGACGATGGGAGCGGAGGCCGTCGCCGCGGGAGGCGGCCCGTCCGGGGCCGTCCCCCGCTCGGGTGGACCCGTCCCCGGCGAGCCGATGCCGCCCGGGCCCCGGCCCCCGGCGCCCACGCCTCC
>CAYRLV010000165.1:4898-7961 GCA_964425155.1 uncultured Ornithinicoccus sp.
ACCCCGCCGCCGGGCCAGCCACGCGAGCCCGAGGGGTCACGTGAGCCGGCGCACGGCACGCCACCCCCCGCGTCGTCCGGGCCGATCCCGTCGGCGCACGAGGCCGGTCTGGGCGCGCCGCCGGAGGCACCCTCCGACCACTCCGAGGAGGTGGCCGAGGGCGCCGCGCCGGAGGGGTCCGCCGGTCCGGACGACGAGCCGGAGCAGGAGCCGCAGCAGGAGGCGACGCCCGCGCCCGTGTCGGCGCCGATCGTGATGGCGATCCGCTGCCCCGACGGTCACCCCAACGCCCCGCATGCCAGGCGGTGCCGGATCTGCGGCAAGGACGTGCCGCCACAGTCCCCGGCCCCGATGCCGCGTCCGCCGCTCGGTGTCCTCGTCGCCTCCACCGGCGACCGGGTCGTCCTCGACCGGGACGTCGTGGTCGGGCGTGCGCCGCGCGTGCCCGAGGGCACCCCGGACGAAGCGCAACCGCACCTGCTGCGGGTGGCCAGCCCCGCCAACGACGTCTCGCGCAACCACGTGCGGGTCCACTTGGACGGGTGGCAGGTCAAGATCAGCGACCTCGGCTCCACGAACGGCACCGTGGTCACCTGGCCCGAGTCGGAGCCGATCCAGCTGCGTCCGGACGCCCCGCGGGTCGTCGAGCCCGGCACGCGGGTGAGCCTGGCGGCCGACATCTCGTTCACCTACCGCCTCGAGTCCTGACCCCCGGTCGTGCTCACTGCCGGCCGCTTTGCTCACTCCGGGCCGCTGTCACGGGAGTGAGAAGCGGCTTGGAGTGAGCAAAGCGGACCCAGGTGAGCACGCGGCATACCCGGACGCAGGCGCCAGACGCGCCGTAGGGCCCAGGGCAACGGGCCCGGTGCCCTGGGGTCGAGACTCAGCGCCGCGGGAGCAGGTCGACCACGTGTCGGGCGATCTCGAAGGCGCTCGTGGCGGCCGGGGACGGGGCGTTGAGCACGTGCACCATGCCCGTCGACCGCTCGATCAGGAAGTCGTCCACGAGCCGCCCGTCCCGGCCCAGCGCCTGCGCGCGCACGCCCGGTGTCGCCGGCACGAGGTCGTCGTCGCGGATCTCCGGCACCAGCCGGCGCAGGCTCGCGGCGAACAGGCGCCGGGACGCCGACCGGGCCAGCTCGGCCGCGCCGGGCCGGGCGTGCCGGGCGGCCAGCCGCCAGAACCCGGGGTAGGACAGCGTCTGCCACAGCTCGCGGGGCACCACCGTGCGCCACCCGTAGCCCTCGCGAGCGAGGGCGAGCACCGCGTTGGGGCCGGCGTGCACGCCGCCGTCGACGCCGCGGGTGAGGTGCACCCCCAGGAACGGGAACGCCGGGTCCGGGACCGGGTAGATGAGGTGACGCACCAGGTCGCGCCGGTCCGGCCGCAGCTCGTAGTACTCCCCGCGGAACGGGACGATGCGCGCCCCCGGATCGGCGCCGAGTCGCCGCGCGACCAGGTCGCTCTGCAGGCCGGCACAGTTGACCACCACCCGCGCCGCCACCGGCCCGGTCGAGGTCTCCAACGTCAGCTGCCCGCCGTCGAGCCGCGCGCCGAGGACCTCGCTGCCCAGCGTGAGCGTGGCCCCCGCGCGCTCCAACCGACCGACCAGCGCCCGGCAGACCGCGCCGTAGTCGATGACGCCGGTGCTCGCGACGTGCAGCGCCGCCACCGCGTTGACGTGCGGCTCGTGCTCCCGCGCCTCGCGGGGGTGCAGCTCGCGGATCTGCAGCCCGTTGGCGCGGCCGCGCTCGGCCAGCCGCCGCAGGGCGGGCAGCTCGGCGTCCGAGGTCGCGACGACGAGCTTGCCGCAGACCTCGTAGGGGAGTTGTTCCTCGCGCGCGAACGCCACCATCGACGCCGCGCCCGCCCGGCACATCACCGCCTTGCGCGAACCCGGCGGGTAGTAGAGGCCGGAGTGGATCACGCCGCTGTTGCGTCCGGTCTGGTGCCGGGCCCAGCCCTGCTCCTTCTCCAGCACGACGACGCGCTCGCGCGGGTCGGTGCGCGCCATCCGGTCGGCCACCGCCAGACCGATGATGCCGCCACCCACGACAACGGCGGCGGGTGAGGTCGGCATGGTCGATACGCTACCCACCGCGAAGGAGGGACATGGCTGAGGTCGGGTGCCACGGGGTCGTCCGGTGAGCCCCGCACTGGCTCGGGTCGGCGCCGCCCTGCGTCCCGTGCTCGCGGTGCTGATCGTCGCCGCCCTCGTGTATGCGGTCGCCTCCCGCTGGTCCGACGTCGCCGCCGCGATCCGCACCCTCCCGGCCACCTCCGTCGCGCTGTCCACCGGGGCCGTGCTGGTCGGCAGCCTCACCGCGATGCTGTCCTGGCGGGCGCTGTTGGCCGACGAGGGGCACCCGTTGCCGGCCCGCGACGCCGGCCGGATCTTCCTGGTCGGCCAGCTGGGCAAGTACCTCCCCGGCAGCGTCTGGTCGGTCGTGGTCCAGGTCGAGCTGGGCACGCGCTCCGGGGTGCCCCGGTCCCGCACCTTCACCGCGTCGCTGTGCTGGATCGGGCTGACCGTGTCGAGCGCCCTCACGGTCGGGGTGATCGGTCTCCCCGCGCTCGCGGCGAGCGGCTCCTCATACACCTGGGTGCTGCTGGCGCTGCTGCCGGTGGCGCTGCTCTGCAGCGTCCCGCCCGTGCTCACCCGGCTGGTCGACCTGCTGCTGCGGCTGCTGCGGCGACCGCCGCTGCCCGGGCCGCTGAGCTGGCGCGGGGTCGGGCGGGCGTTCGGCTGGCTGCTGGTGACCTGGGTGTTCTACGGGCTGCACCTGTGGCTGCTCGCCGAGGCGCTCGGCGCGCACGGATGGGGCGGATACCTGCGTTGCCTGGGCGGATTCGCGCTCGCCATGGGCGCCGGACTGGTGATCGTGGTGGCGCCGTCGGGAGCCGGTGTGCGCGAGGTGGTCATCGTCAGCGCGCTCGCCGGGGTCATGACCTCCGGTGCGGCGCTCGGTGTCGCCGTGGTGTCCCGGATGGCGTTCATCGTCACCGACGTGCTGCTCGCCGGCGCCGCCGCCTGGTCCGCCCGCCGCCTCCTCCGCACCTGAC
>CAYRLV010000166.1:0-7923 GCA_964425155.1 uncultured Ornithinicoccus sp.
GGCCAGCAGCCGCTGCGCCGCGGCGACCCGCTGCGGCAGCACCGACTCCTCGGCACCGGTGGCCGACTCCTCCACAGCCGACTCCTGGGCAGCTGGGGACGGCTCCTGGGCAGCCGGGCCGGGCCGCGCGGGTGGCGGCGACCCGCCGGTGGCGCCACCGCCGGCAGCCACGTCAGCGGCGTGACGGTGCCGGTGGTCGAGCCGCACCCCCGACCACGGGCCACCGCGGCGCCACCAGGACACCGACCCGCACCAACCGGTCGGCCCGGCCACCGGGCTGCGGCGCGCGGGGGACTGGTCGGCGTCGGTGCAGTGGCGGGTCAGCCGGGCCTCGGCCAGCGACGTGTGGCCGCCGCCTGGTGGTGTGCTGGTCACCGACACCGCTCCGCCCCCGTCTCGATCGCTTGTTCGAAAGCCTATCACGGTCGACCGACACAGGGAACCCTCATCCCCAGCGAATCACAAGAATCTCCAGCGAGATTCACTCACCCCGACCAACGACCCCGACCCCCGCGAACCAGCGCCGCAGAGAACTCACCGGAGCCCTGCTCGGCGTGCGCGCCGGGCGAGGGACATCACCACGACCAGGAGGGACACGTCAGCGAGCGCACTCCAGCACGTCCGTCATGTCCCCCAGTGTCGGACGATCCGCCGGGGAAGGCGACAGCCCCGCCTCGAGGCACGCGACGAGACCGGGTGGGAGTGCGCGACGTCGAAGCGGCCAGAACGGCGGGCTCCGCTGTGGATCGCGGGGCCTGCGCTCGAACGGCCGTCGCCGGGTGGCTGCTCGGTAGAGCACGCCCGCGAGGCCGAAGACGTCGCTGGCCGGGGTGACATGGTCTCCGAGAAGCTGTTCGGGCGACATGTACTCCGCGGTCCCGAAACCGGCAGGACACCGTCCAGACCGACGCGCGTGGCTCAGGTCGAGCAGCACCGCACGCCCTGCGTCGACCACGATGTTGGAGGGCTTGAGATCCAGGTGCAGGAGGTCGTGGTCGTGCAGGTAACCGAGCGCGCTCACCAACTGGCTGCCGAGCTCGAGGAGGTCGGGAGTCGACAGCCCGCAGCGACGGCGCTCGATCAGATGCCCGAGTGTCTCTCCCGCACGAGTCTCCATGACCACCAACGGGACCGGCTCGTCATACCGTTCGTAGCCACGAACCAGGCCGGGGTGCACGAGGGTGAGCAGCAGCTCGCCCTCGCGGTGCAGCCGCCGTCGGGCGCCGTCGTCGTGGAGGTGGTCCGGGCGCAGGGTCTTCACGATGCAGCTGCACCGACGTTTCTGGTCCCAGGCTTCGAACACGTCGAGGCTGGCGCCGCGCGCCAGGTGCTCGCGCAGGGTCAAGCCGGGCAGGGCTGGGGATTCGGGCGTCAGCAGCTCACCGCAGCACGAGATCGACATCCCGAGCCCCTTCCGTCGTGGATGAAGACCCCTGCGGCCACCGGACACGGGACTGGTAGAGGTCACGGTAGGTGTCGCATCGGGAGAGCAGCGTCTCGTGGTCCGCGACATCGACGACCTCGCCACCGTCCAGCACGACGATCCGGTCGGCGACCCGGGTGGTGGTCAGGTCGTGCGAGATGAGGAGCGTGGTGCGGTCCGCCATGAGCCGACGCATGGGCTCGAGCACCCGGTGCGTCGAAGCCGAGTCCAGGCCTGTGGTGGGTTCGTCCAGGATGAGGACCGGCGCATTCCGCACCATGGCCCGGGCGATCGCGACTCGCTGCCGCTGGCCGCCCGAGAGCCGCCGACCGCGCTGCCCGATGACGGTGCGGTAACCGTCGGGCAACGCGGTGGCGAAGTCGTGCACGTCGGCGGCGCGTGCCGCCCGCAGGACCTCCTCGTCGGTCGCGTTCGATCGGCCGTAGGCGATGTTGTCCCAGATCGTGCCGTCGAAGACGAGCGTTTCCTGCAGCACCACGGCCACGTGCTGCCGCCACGAACGGACGGTGAGGTCACGCAGATCCGCCCCGTCCGCACAGAGGTGACCGTCGGTCGGCTCGTAGAACCGCAGCAGCAGCTTGACCAGGGTGCTCTTGCCGGCCCCGCTCGCGCCGACGAGCGCCACGACCTCGCCGGGGCGGGCGACGAAGGAGACATCGCGCAGCGCAGGAGTGCGCGCGTGCGGATAGGTGAAGTCGAGGTGCTCGACACGCAGTTCGCCCAGACACCGGACCAGCTCACGGGCGTGCCGGCGGTCGGTCACCTCCGGGCGTTGGTCGAGCAACTCGATCACCCGCTCCGCACCGGCCGAGGCCGCGAAGGCGGTGTTGACCAGCTGACCGAGCCGGCGGATGGGGCTGTAGAGCTGGGTGAGGTAGGCGGCGAAGGCGAGCAGCCCGCCGAGGGTGAGCTCGCCGCGGGCGAGCATCCAGGTGCCCAGTCCGGCGACCACGAGGGTGCCGGTGAGTTCGACGAGGTCTACGAGCGGGGCGAACGTCGCGCGGAGGCGCGTGGCCGCCATACGGGCGCGGAAGCGGGCGACGTTCTGCTCCTCCAGGCGCGCCGCCTCGGCGTCCTGCCGGTTGTAGGCCTGCACCAACGGGATGTTGGCAAGGCTCTCCTCGACCACCGCGGAGAGCGCACCGCTGCGGCGGGTCTGTTCGCGGGTGGCGGCCTTGATCTTGGCGGACAACCGACGGGAGACGAGCCCGAAGACCGGCAGCGTCACCAAGGAGGCCAGCGCCAGCTGCCACTGCAGGTAGAACAGTGCGGCCGTGAAGAACACGATCCGCAGGACGTAGCCGAGGGCCTGCGCCACCCCGGACACGACCAGACGCTCGATCGACTTGATGTCACCGGTCATTCGGGCGATGACGTCGCCGAGCTGCTGACGTTCGAAGAAGGCCAGCGAGAGCAGCTGCACCCGGTCGAACACGGACCGCCGCAGGTCGAGGATGAACCGTTCGCCGGCAAGGGCGCTCACGGTGCGGCGTGCGAAACCGACCACGCCGCCGACCAGGGTGAGACCGAGGTAGGCCAGAGCGACCCACCAGAACGCTCTCAGGTCACGGGGTACGAGGACCTGGTCGACCAGGATCTTGAAGAAGCCGATCGAGATCGCGGCCAGGAGGGCGGTGGTGACCGAGAGGGTCATGGACAGGGCCAGCAGCGCCCGGTGCGGTCTGGCCCACGGCCAGAACCGGGCGAGCACCTGTCGCACCGGCACCGCGGGCGCCAGGCGGACCCCGCCGTCACCTCCGGAGACGGCACCGACCAGGTCGCCGATCACGTGCTGGCACCAGCGCTTCAGCCGCCCGAGCCGACCATGCGGGGCGGCCCCTGTCGACGCCGCAACCGCCGGGACCGCGTCGCGTGACGCGGCCCCGGCGGACCTGTGCGTGTTCACTCGCTCAGTCCGAATCGCCCGTCCTGGACGGGTTCGAGGGAGCCGACGGCGCGGACCGTGCCGACCGGGAGGTGCCGGACGTGGACGCGCTCGTGCTGCGCGCAGCCGGACGAGTGCTGCTGAAGAGGGCCATGGCCTTCTCCCTTCTGCTGGGATCCCCTGCACGGGGCTGACCTCTCGACCATGGCCGTCGCGGCTGCGCCCGTCACGGACCGGGAGACAGACTTGGCCGCGGGTTAACCGCGACTTAGCGAAGCGGGGTGCCGGGCGGCGGTGGCGGCAGTGTGAGACGCACCCGTGCGCCGCCGAATCGTGGGGATCGGTCGATCTCCACGACACCGCCCGAGGCGACGGCGGTGCGCCGGACGATGTCGAGTCCGAGCCCCGTGGACACCTCACTCGCCCCACGCACGAGTGCCTGTCCGGACGGAATACCCGGCCCGGCGTCCTCGACCTCGAGCAGGGCGGGCCCGGCGTGAGTGTCGGCCCGCCGCAGCGCCACCGCGAAGTTCGTGCCCTCCGGCGTGTGCGCGAACACGTTGCCCAGCAACGCATCCACTGCGGCCTCGAGGTCGACCGCGTTCGTGGCCACGGGTACGCGTTCGTCGGGCAGGTCGATGGTCGACACACGTTCCTCGTCCTCGGCGAGGGCCGACCAGAAGCGGAGCCGGTCCCGGACGACGGCGGCAGCGTCGGACCCCGCCCCGACCCCCTCGCGCACGGGGCGGCGGGCCTCCTGGATGAGCCGGTCGACGCTGCGCTCCAGGGCCGACGTGGCCGCGACCAGCCGTTCCCTCTCCTCCGAGGAGGGGAGTGCATCCACTCCGAGCCGGAGAGCCGTGAGCGGGGTCCGGAGCCGATGGGACAGGTCGGCGACGGATTCCCTTTCGGCCGTGAGCAACTCGCCGATCCTACCGGCGAGGAGGTTGAGGCCGTCGGCCACATGGCGCACCTCTGGCGGACCCGTGGGTCGCACCCGGACGGAGAGGTCTCCGGCAGCCAGCTCCTGGGTGGCGTCGGCGAGCCGCTCGATCGGTGCCACGATCCGTCGAGCGAGCTGGTCGGCGACGAGGAGCGAGAGGCCGAGCAAGGCGACGCCGAGCAGGGCGAGCACCAGCCAGGTGCGCAGCACACCGGCGGTCAGCTGGTCGTCGGAGACCTCGGCCCGGATCACGGTTGTGCCCTGCGGCCCGCCTTGTGTCGCGATGAGAACCTCCCGGCCGCCCTCGGTGGCTGCCGTGAGGCTGCGGCCGGTCGCGGCGAGGCGCACAGCCTCGGATCGCGGTGCCGGGTGCCCGACGACCGTGCCGTTGGGCAGGAAGACCGTGAGCGGAAAGTCGCTGTCGTCGTCGTGCGACAGCTGATCCAGAGTGAGTTCGAGGGTGCTGCGATCCAAGGTGGCCACCAGGGGGGCGATGCTCTCCGCCTCCCTGGTGGCGGAGTTCGTGGCGTGGTCCGCGGCGACCGACCGCACGAGCAGCGCGAGCGGCACGAGGAACGCCACCAGCACCAGGGAGGTCGTGACCGCCACGAGGACGTCGATCCGGCGCCGCACGACGTCACCCCTCCGGCGCGGACAGTCGTATGCCGGCTCCCCGCACCGTGTGCAGGTACCGGGGCCGCTGCGCGGACTCGCCGAGCTTTCGACGGAGCCACGACAGGTGCACGTCGACGGTCTTGTCGGCGCCCCCGAACGGCTGCCGCCAGACCTCACTCAGGAGCTCGCGCTTGGGCACGACTTCGTCGGCGTGCTCCGCGAGGTAGAGCAGCAGGTCGAACTCCTTGACGCTCAGGTCCATCGCCCGTCCGTCGATGGTCGCCGAGCGCCCGCGGCGGTCGATCTCGAGTCCGCCGACGACGACCGGCGAGGTCGAGCGCCCCTCACCGGTTCGGCGCAGCACGGCGCGGACCCGCGCGTCGAGCTGGCGGGCCGTGAACGGCTTGACCACGTAGTCGTCGGCACCCGCGTCGAGAGTGCGCACGACCTCCCGGTCGTCGTCCCGCGCCGTCGCGACGATCACCGGCACGGTGGAGGCGCCCCGCAACATCCGCAGCACCTCCCAGCCGTCCAGGTCGGGCAGGCCGAGGTCGAGCACCACCAGCTCGGGCCGGTCCGTGGTGGCGACACGAAGCCCGTCGGCTCCGGTCGAGACGCCCTGGACGACGTGCCCGAGCTCACGTAGCGCGCCGATCAGCGCGACCCGGATGGCCGGATCGTCCTCGACCAGCAGCAACCGCGCCATGGGGGCACCGTATCGGCAGGATCCACCGCGGCAACCGCGCTGAGAGGTGGACCTGACCTGGGCTTAGCGCTCGCTTAACCCGGGCTCGTACGAGACCGGCGAGACTGGCCCTCATGCGTCGTGTGGTGGCTGTCGGGGCTGGCTGGCTGCTGGCTGCGGTCGCGGCTGCTGTCGTGGGGGTGCTGGCTTTGTCCCTTCTCGGATCGGGCATCACCGGTGGCCAGGTGCACGTGATGTCCCAACCCGAAGCGGCTGCGGCCCTCGCGAGCGCCAGCCCCGCCCCGGGCTCCACCGCGTCACCCCCGGCGCTCTCGCCGACCCCGGGCCCCAAGTCGCGACCACCGTCGACCCGCCCCGGACCTGCGACCGCCACGACGCCCGCGACCGCGTCCTCGCCGAGTTCGCGAACGAGCCGCGCGACCGGCCCGACCGGAACGTCCAAGGCTCCGGTCACCCGCGCGCTCTCCTCACCGGGAGGCACGGTCGTGGCACGGTGCCGCGCTGGCACGGTGTCGCTGGTGTCATGGACGCCCCGGCAGGGCTTCGAGATCGACGACCCGGTACGGGGGCCCGGGCGGACGGCCTACGTGACGTTCGACTCGGACGACCTCGAGGTCCACGTCACGGTGGCGTGCCGAGGCGGGGTGCCGACCGCACTCACCGCCACCGAACGGGATGACTGACGCTCGGCGCCCAGCCCAACTCCGCGCGGCCGGGGCGGGTGTCGCGTGTCACGGCTTTCCCACGTGCGACGTCGTGCCGGACAGAGGACAATCACCGCAGGACGAAGGAGGCCCGATGTGCCAGTACTGCGGCTGCCGCGACATCCCGCTGCTCAGGGACTACATCGCGGAGCACGAGCGGTCGACCCACCTGGGCGAGAACGCCCTGCATGCCTGCGAGCGCGGTGACTTCGAGGGAGCCCGCCGTGACCTCGAGGCCATGGCGGCCGAGCTCGAGACCCATTGGCGGGGCGAGGAACGTGGGCTGTTCGCCGTCATGCGTCGCGAGGAGCTCTACGCCGAGCACATCGACCCCCTCGTCACCGAGCACCGTGAGCTCGCCGCGCTGCTGGTCAGCCTCGACCTCACCAACACGGCGGACCAGCAGCGGCTGCGCACGGCGCTGGACGACCTCTACGTGCACATCCGCAAGGAGGAGGACGGGATCTTCCCGGCCTCCCTCACCGCGCTGGACG
The DNA here is from genome assembly GCA_964425155.1 of uncultured Ornithinicoccus sp. Classification (GTDB taxonomy): domain Bacteria; phylum Actinomycetota; class Actinomycetes; order Actinomycetales; family Dermatophilaceae; genus Segeticoccus. The sequence continues at coordinate 6,792 of CAYRLV010000166.1, forward strand.
GAGAGGAGTGGGACGCGGCGATCGACGCTTGGCACGAAGCGCACGTCGGCGAGCAGATGATCGCGAGCGTCCACGGCCGTACCGATTGACCCTGACCACGGATCGGTCGATCACGACGGGGTCGCCCAGACCACCCAGTTGCCGAGGTAGTGGTGGTTCACGAAGGTGGTCGACGGGTCACACGTGATCAGTCGGAGCAGCGGGCGGGGGTTGTCCGCGTCCCAGATGGTCGAGTCGTGCGGCACCGAGGTCTTGCGCTCGGGAGCGGACCGCGTCACCCGGAAGTGCACCTCCTGCCCCGAGCTGTAGGTCACGACGACGCGATCGCCGGTGCGCACCTCGGGGAGGTTCCAGAAGACGTCCGGCTGATGGCTCCAGCTGATGTGGCCCGCCAGGATCGAGGTGCCGGCGTATCCCGGTTTGGGCCACCCCGGCTCGGCGTACAACCCCACGGTGCCTGGTGAAGGGACGAGGAAGTCCTCGTTGTCCAGCAGGACGGGCTGGATCGAGGCGTCGACGAGTTCCGCCCCGGACCGTGACACGACCCGGACGCGCGTGGGTGATCCCTGCGGAGCGCGCGGATTGCTGTGCGTGCCACCGGAATCGTGGTCCGTCGCGCTGGCCGTCCGGCTCGAGCGGCTCGGAGCCGGCTTGGTCGAGGCCTTCGGTGTGTGGTGTGTGCTGGTGGACGAGCGCGGTGGCGCCGACGTGGTGGGCGACGCCTTCGCCCCCGTCGGTGACGTGGTGCTCCCGCGCGGGGTCACCGGCGGGGTGGTGTGCGGCGTCGGGGTGGTGGAGGACGTGGTTGGCCGGGCGAGGCCCTCGGCCGCGATGGCCTTGGGCGAGACGTAGTCGCCGGGCTGCGGCCCCCGATGCAGCAGGCTGCTGCCCGTGAGGGAGAGCGTCAGCCCTCCCGTCACGAGCAGCAGCCCCGCTGCGATCCCGGCTCGACTGCGCCGGGTCATCGCTCAGTGCTCGGACTCGTCCTCGCGGCGGCGGATGGTCGCCGTCGTGATGGCGATGCCAGCCAGCGCCATGGCGACTCCGCCCAACATCATGGTCGGGGAGGAGCCACCGCCGACCGGGCCACCATCGGTGTGCACGAGCCGCGGCACCTCAGGGGTGTTCGAGG
>CAYRLV010000167.1:0-7832 GCA_964425155.1 uncultured Ornithinicoccus sp.
AGGTGAACACGTACGGTGACTCCCCGGCCGCGTCCACGAAGGTGTCCTCGAGCCGACCCTCGGCGACGACAGTCCTCAGCTGCTCCGCGAAGAGGGGCCCGTGCTCGGCGAGCCGGTGGGCGATGTTGTCCAGCGATTCGTGCTCCTCGAGCGAGAAGTCGTACGGGCGGCTGGCCAGCGAGCAGTTCCACATCTGCAGCTGGCCGACCAATCGGGAGAGCAGCGACCGGATCGTCGGTTCGCGGTCGATCCCCATGACGGACAGCTCGATGGGCGCGTCGAGCTGTTCGTCGGTGAGGGGCCGCGCACGGTCGAGCATCACCCCGATGAGGTGCAGGTGGTGGTCGACCATCGTCGTCAGCAGGTCCATGGAGCTCACCTTCGTGCGGGCCGGCAACCGCAGCCGGCTGGGTGGATGGAAGTGGACGCCGTTGGGCGTGGCCAGGTGCAGCGCGCCGGGGGCGCGTCGCCAGACGCTCGGGGTGCGGCCGTAGGCGCGCTGGAAGGCGCGCGTGAACGCCTCGTGCGACGAGTAGCCCGCCCCGATCGCGATGTCCAGGACGGTGTCGGTCCCGGTGGCCAGTCGGTATGCCGCGCGCTCCAGCAGGATTCGCCGCCGGAAGTGAGCAGGTGGCTCCCCTGCGACACCGGTGAGGATGCGGTCGAGGTGGAACCGGGACAGGTGCATCCGGGCGGCGAGCTCGGTGCCGTCGACGGTCGGCTCGTCCAGCGCAGCCGCAACGGTCCCGACGAACGCGGCAAAGGTCTCCTCGGGAGTGGACACCGGGCCAGCCTGCCAGCCCGGGCCGGTCCGGAGCCTGATCGTTCTTGCGGGCCGGCCCGCGCCCGTGCCTGCCGTGTCGTACGGCAAGTTCACCCGAACCCACCCGATGCTTGGGTAGGTTGAGGACATGCCGGTGATCGAGACGGGGGGACTCACCATGCAGTACCCCCGTGTGACAGCCCTCGACGGGCTCACGGTGACCATCGGCGAGGGCATCACCGGACTCGTCGGCGCGAACGGCGCGGGCAAGTCGACGCTCATCAAGATCCTGCTCGGCCTCCTGGCGCCCACGAACGGCGGCGCCCGGGTCCTCGGCTACGACGTGGCGTCCCAGGGCGCCCAGATCCGGGCGCTGGTCGGCTACATGCCCGAGCACGACTGCCTGCCGGCCGACGTGTCGGCCAGCGACTTCGTGGTGCACATGGCCCAGATGTCCGGGCTGCCGCACGCGGCGGCGCGCGAACGGGCCGCCGACGTGCTGCGGCACGTCGGCCTGCTGGAGGAGCGCTACCGCGTGATGGGCGGCTACTCCACCGGGATGAAGCAGCGTGCCAAGCTCGCCCAGGCGCTCGTGCACGATCCGCGGCTGGTGCTGCTCGACGAGCCCACCAACGGTCTGGACCCGTCCGCCCGCGACGACATGCTCGAGCTCGTCCGCAAGATCGGCCACGACTTCGGCATCTCGGTGCTCGTGACCTCACACCTGCTCGGTGAGCTCGAGCGGATCAGCGACCACGTCGTGGTGCTCGACGGCGGCCGGATGCTGCGCTCGTCGGCGACCGCCGAGTTCACCCAGTCCACCGGCCTGTTGCTGGTCGAGGTCTTCGGCAACCGGGCCGACCACGATCGGATGGGTCAGGCGATGGTCGATGCGGGCCTGGTGGCCCGGCCGCACGGCGACATGATCGAAGTCGAGGCCGCCGACCCGCAGGTGCACGACGTCATCCGCGACCTGGCGTGCGACCTGGGCTACGGCCTGGTGCGGATGCAGCAGCACCACCGACGCATCGAGGACGTGTTCCGCGAGGGGGAGGCCGGCAGTGTCCAACCCGTCTGACGCCCGGGGGATGCCTCCGGTCCCGCCCCGCGGGGTCATCCACGACATCGGCTACCGCCCGTATGCGGGGCCGAGACTCGGTGAGGCGCCGGTCGCCCTCTCGCTGTTCGTCACCGGGCTGCGCAACTGCTACGGGCTGGGCCGGTCCGGCAAGTCCAAGGTGCTGCCGGTCCTGCTCCTGGTGCTCATGGTGCTGCCGGCGCTGATCCTGGTGGCCGTGATGGTGCAGGCCAAGCTGGACCGCCAGCTGCTCCCCTACGCGCGCTACGCCATGGTCACCCAGCTGCTGGTCTCGGTCTTCGTGGCCGCGCAGGCACCGGCGCTGATCTCGCGCGACCTGCGGTTCCGCACGATCACCCTCTACCTGGCCCGGCCGCTGCGCCGCAGCACCTACGTGCTGGTCCGGCTGGCGTCGCTCACCGCGGCGGTCTTCATCCTGCTCGTCGCACCGCTGCTGCTCCTGCTCATCGGTGGTCTGCTGGCCGACCTGCCGGTGTGGGACCAGGTGGGCGACTTCCTGGAGGCGGCGGTGGCCGTCCTGGTGCTGGCAGCGGTGCTGGCCTGCCTGGCCGGCCTGGTGTCGGCGGTGACCACCAAGCGCGGGGTCGCCGTCGCCGCGGTCATCGTCGTGCTCCTGGTGAGCTACACCGTGGTGAGCGCGATCCAGGGCATCGCGTCCGAGCAGGACTCCGACGGGTTGGCCCAGGCCGCCGGGCTGTTCTCGCCCTACACCCTGGTGGACGGTCTGCAGCACTGGGTCTTCGACGCCCCGGCGTCGACGCCCGCACCGCCGGACGGCGCCGGGATGGGCGTGGTCTTCCTGTTGTTCACCGTGCTCGTGCTGGCCGGGTCGATCGTGCTGATGCTGCGGCGCTACCGCAAGGCGGCGGCGATATGAGCCGCCAGGGGGAGTCCACATGAGCGTGATCGAGCTGGCGAACGTGTCCCGGTGGTATCACAACGTCGTCGCGGTCAACGACGTGACGATGACCATCGGACCGGGGGTGACCGGTCTGCTCGGGCCCAACGGTGCCGGCAAGTCGACGCTGATCTCGCTGATGTCCGGTTTCCTCGCGCCGTCCGCGGGGTCGGTGACGCTGGACGGCCAGCGGCTGTGGCGCAATCCGGACATCTACCGCACGATCGGATTGGTGCCCGAGCGGGAGGCGCTGTTCGACTACCTCACGGGTCGGCAGTTCGTGCTGGCCAACGCCGAGCTGCACCAGCTGCCGCACGCGACGACGGCCGCCGAGAACGCGCTCGCGGTGGTCGAGATGACCGATGCCGCCGACCGGTCCATCTCCACCTACTCCAAGGGCATGCGCCAGCGGGTCAAGATGGCCTCCGCGCTCGTGCACGACCCGGCGGTGCTGCTGCTCGACGAGCCGTTCAACGGCATGGACCCGCGGCAGCGGATGCACCTGATGGACCTGCTGCGCCGGATGGGCGCCGAGGGCCGCACCGTCTTGTTCAGCTCGCACATCCTCGAGGAGGTCGAGCAGGTCGCCCGGCAGATCGAGGTGATCGTGGCGGGCCGGCATGCGGCGTCGGGAGACTTCGGCGCGATCCGCCGGCTGATGACCGACCGGCCGAACCGCTACGTGCTGCGCAGCAGCGACGACCGGCTGCTGGCCTCCGCGCTGATGCGTGACCCGTCCGTGCGCGGCGCCGCGCTGCGCAGCCAGGGCGGCCTCGACGTCGAGGCGGGCGACTTCGGCCGTTTCTCCCAGGTGCTGCCCAAGCTGGCCCGGGAGCACTCCGTCCGGCTGCTCGAGGTGGCCCCGACCGACGAGTCGCTCGAGAGCGTCTTCGCCTACCTGGTGCAGTCATGAACCCGACCATCGTCCGGCTCGGCGCCCGCTCCCTGCTCGGGCGGCGTCGCGGCATCCTGCTGTTCGTCCTGCCGCTGATCACCATCTTCCTGGCCGCCATCGTGCGGGCGCTGGCCGGCGTCGATCTGGACAGCACCAACGTCGTGCTCGAGTCGCTCGGCCTGCGCGTCCTGCTGCCGCTCATCGCGCTGATCTGCTCGACCGGTCTGCTGGCCCCCGAGATCGACGACGGGTCGATCGTCTACCTGCTCGCCAAGCCCTTGTCGCGGATCAGCATCGTCGCCAGCAAGCTGGTGGTCGCCCTCGGCTGCACGCTGGTCTTCGCCGTGCTGCCCATCCTCATCGCGGGCTTCGTGCTGGCGACCGACGAACCCGGGGTGGTGCTCGCCTACACCATCGGCGCCGCCGTCGGTGGCGTCGCCTACTGCGCGCTGTTCACCTGGCTGGCCACGCTGACCCGGCACGCGGTGGTGATCGGGCTGATCTACCTCCTGCTGTGGGAGGGGCTCATCGGCGGGCTCGTGTCGGGCGTCCGCTGGGTGGGCATCGGCTGGTGGGCCGGCTCGGTCGCCGAGGCGGTCAGCGACCAGGCACAACTGGTCTCGCCCGACCTGTCCACGACGTATGCGGTGATCGCCACCCTCGTCGTCCTGGTCGGCCTCGGCTGGCTCGCCGCCCGGCGGCTCGAGGGGTTCAACCTCACCGGGGACGAGTAGCCCGCCGTCCGTCCTCGGGTCAGTCCTCGTCAGTCCTCGTCGGTCTCGGTCAGGCCCTCGGGATCGCCGTCGACGGTGTGCACCGCGGCCTCCTCGGCGGACGCCGCGCCGCCGGCGAAGCCCTCGTCCTGCGCGTAGAGCTCGCTGTCCTCGTCCTCGTGCGCGCCCTCGTCCGGGGCCAGCAGCCGCCCGGTGCGTTCGTCGCCCACCTCCGGGTCACCCAGGAAGTCGTCGTCGGCGTCGATCGCGTCCGGGTCATCGCCGCCGAGCCGGTCCTGGTCGAGCCCGCTCTCGTTGTCGGGGGCGCCGTAGGCCGAGTCGGGGTCGGGCTCCTCCTGGGCGAGGCGCTGCTCGATGCTCTCGCCCTGCTCCTGCTCGGCGGCGGTCGTGCCGAAGCTCTCGGCCTCGCGCGGTCGCTCCGGTGGGGAGTAGCCCTCGTCGAGGACGTCGTCCACGCCACGATCGACGAGGGTGTCCTCCTCCTGCAACTGGTCCTCGTCGTCGACGCTGTAGCCGCCGAGCTCCTCGCCGTCGCTGCCCTCGTAGGTACTCATGGTGTCCTCCTCGTCGCGGGACGTTCCTGGTCCGGCCTACTCGGCCTCGGCGAGCAGCCGCTGGATCCGGCCCACCCCCTCCTCGAGGTCGGCGTCACCGAGGGCGTAGGACAGCCGCAGGTAGCCGCTGGGCCCGAACGCCTCACCCGGCACCACGGCGACCTCCGCCTCCTCCAGGATCACCTCGGCCAGCTCGACCGAGCTCTTCGGCGTGTGCCCCCGGATGGTGCGGCCGAGCACACCCTGCACCGACGGGTAGGCGTAGAACGCGCCCTCCGGCGTCGGGCACTCGACCCCGTCGATCTCGTTCAGCATCGACACGATCGTGCGGCGGCGCCGGTCGAAGGCGGTCCGCATCTCCGCGACCGCGTCGAGCGAGCCGCTCACGGCCGCGATCGCGGCCCGCTGCGACACGTTGGACACGTTGGAGGTCGCGTGCGACTGCAGGTTGGTCGCGGCCTTGATGAGGTCACGCGGCCCGATCATCCAGCCGACCCGCCACCCGGTCATGGCGTACGTCTTCGCCACCCCGTTGAGCACCACGCACGTGTCGACCAGCTCCGGGATCTCGACCGGCATCGAGGAGAGGGGGACACCGTCATACCGGAGGTGTTCGTAGATCTCGTCGGTGACGACCCAGACGTCGTGCTCGAGCGCCCACTGGCCGATGGCGCGCACCTGCTCGGGCGAGTAGACGGCGCCGGTCGGGTTGGCGGGGGAGTTGAACAGCAGCACCTTGGTGCGGTCGGTGCGGGCCGCCTCGAGCTGCTCCACGGTGGCGCGGTAGCCCTGGGTCTCGTCGGCGAACACCTCGACCGGCTCGCCGCCGGCCAGCCTGATCGCCTCGGGGTAGGTCGTCCAGTAGGGCGCGAGCAGGAGGACCTCGTCGCCGGGGTCCAGCAGTGCGGCGAAGGTGTTGTAGACCGCCTGCTTGCCGCCGTTGGTGACCAGGACGTTCTCCGGCGCGCAGGTCAGGCCGCTGTCGCGCGCGGTCTTGTCGACGATCGCCGCCTTGAGGTCGGGCAGGCCGCCGGCGGGCGTGTAGCGGTGGTTGGCCGGCTCCTGCGCGGCGGCGACGGCGGCGGCGACGATGTAGTCGGGCGTCGGGAAGTCCGGCTCACCGGCGCCGAAGCCGATCACCGGCCGTCCGGCCGCCTTGAGCGCCTTGGCCTTGGCATCGACGGCCAGCGTGGCGGACTCGGCGATCGAGCCGACGCGGCGGGAGATGCGGGGACGGGCGGGGCTGGGTTGGGCACTGGAAGTCACGTTCTTCAGGATGGCAGACCGGCCGTGCGGCTGGCCCCGGCGTCCGCTCCTCGGTCGCGGGCCCGGCAGGTGGTGGCCGGTGGCGGCGGGCCACGGCAGGCTGTGGCGTGGTGCGGGTTCGCCATGGCGACGCCCTCTCGCGTACACTCGCTGCTCGGGTGGTTTGACGGCCGCCATGCTGACGCATGCCCGTCGATGCTCACCCGTGCACGACCCAGCGGCACCCTTAGGGCAGTGGCTCAATTGGTAGAGCACCGGTCTCCAAAACCGGCGGTTGGGGGTTCGAGTCCCTCCTGCCCTGCGTAGTCCGACACCGCACCGGTCCGGCGACGGCGGCCCCTCCTTCGGTGGTCGCCGGGGCCGCGGCCACCGCCAGAGAAGAGGAAGATGTGACCGAGACGAGCACGGCAGGTGCCCGTGGCTCCGGTCGGAAGCCGTCGACGCAGCCCCGGCGGGGTCCGCTGGGCCGGATGTTCGCGGCGATCAGCCTGTTCATCGCGCAGATCATCGACGAGCTGCGCAAGGTGGTCCGCCCGACGCGGCAGGAGCTGACGACCTACACCATGGTCGTCATCGTCTTCGTCGGCGCGATGATGTTGTACGTGTTCGGGCTCGACCAGGTGTTCGTCCGGCTGATCGGCCTGGTCTTCGGCAGCGGCGCCAACGCCGGAGGTTAGGTCCCCGATCACGCACGACCCCGGCGGCCCCGGTCGCCTGGCGTCGCCGCGCCCCGTGGCGCGGTGACGACGCAAGTTCCGAGAGTTCCGCAGACTTCAGCAGTGAGGAAGCAGTTCATGTCCGAGCAGTGGACCGCCCCGAGCACTCCCGACACGGAGGGCTCGCAGGAGAGCGTCACCGAGACCGAGGTGACGGGGTCGGACGTGCCCGAGACGGCGCCCCAGGCAGCGGAGGCCGCCGAGAGTGCTGCGACCGCCGAGACCCCTGAGGCCGCCGAGTCGTCGGAGGCCGAGGCGTCCGGCGAGCCGTCGGAGACCACCGAGGCCGACGCCGAGCCCGAGCAGGACCCCCTCGAGGCGTTCAAGGAGGAGCTGCGCGGGCAGTTCGGCGAGTGGTACGTCGTGCACTCCTACGCCGGCTACGAGAAGCGGGTCAAGACCAACCTCGAGACCCGGGCGACCAGCCTCAACATGGAGGACTACATCTTCCAGGTCGAGGTGCCCACCGAGGACGTCACCGAGATCAAGAACGGCCAGCGCAAGCAGATCACCCGCGTGCGCATGCCCGGCTACGTGCTGGTCCGCATGGACCTCACCGACGAGAGCTGGGGCGCCGTGCGGCACACCCCGGGCGTCACCGGCTTCGTCGGCCACACCCACCAGCCGGTGCCGCTCAGCCTCGACGAGGTCATCACCATGCTGGCCCCGCAGCTCGAGACCAAGGAGGTCGCGACCGGCGAGGCGGCCACCGGCAGCAAGCCGGCCGAGGTCAAGGTCGTCGACTTCGAGGTCGGCGAGTCCGTGACCGTCATGGAGGGCCCGTTCGAGACCCTGCCCGCGACGATCTCCGAGATCACGCCCGAGAGCCAGAAGCTCAAGGTGCTGGTCTCCATCTTCGGCCGGGAGACGCCGGTCGAGCTGTCGTTCAACCAGGTCGCCAAGATCT
>CAYRLV010000168.1:0-7790 GCA_964425155.1 uncultured Ornithinicoccus sp.
GCGGGAGCGGCTCAGCGGCCGCCGAGGCTGCGGGCCAGACGCCGGGCCAGCGGCGAGTCCATCAGCTCCTCCAACGTCACCAGGCGGCCCTGCGGCCCGGCGAGCGGCAACCGCCAGTTGGGGTACTCCTGGTCGGTGCCCGGCTGGTTGATCGTGCGGCGGTCGCCCGCGAGGTCGGCCACCGAGACCCCGAGCAGGCGGCTCGGCGTCCAGGTGAGGAACCGGTGCAGCGCCTCCACCTGGGCGGCCACGTCGGCGCCCGGCCGCAGCAGGCCGCGATCGCGCAGCATCGCCAGCACCTGCTCGCGGGCGGCGACGTCCTCGGCGCGCTCCTCCTCGACCGGACGGGTGAGCAGGTCGAGCTCGTCCCGCAGGTCGATGTGCACCCCGTCGAGGTAACCCGCCGTCGGCGGGAGGTCGTGGGTCGTCACGGTCGCGAGGCAGAGCTCGCGGTAGGACTCGGGCCGCAGCGGCCGGTCCTGCTCGTCGCGCTCGAACCACAGCACCGAGGTCCCGAGCAGCCCCCGCTCGGTCAGGTAGTCGCGGACCCACGGCTCCACGACGCCGAGGTCCTCCCCCACGACCAGCGCCCCGGCCCGTTGCGCCTCGAGCGCCAGGATCCCGATCAGCGCCTCGTGGTCGTAGCGCACGTAGGTCCCCTGGTCGGCCGACCGTCCCTCGGGCACCCACCACAGCCGAAACAGCCCGATGATGTGGTCGACCCGCAGCCCGCCGGCCTCACGCAGCACGGTCCGCAGCATGTCCCTGTATGGCGCGTAGCCCAGCTCCGCGAGCCGGTCCGGCCGCCAGGGTGGCTGGCTCCAGTCCTGGCCCAGCTGGTTGTACTGGTCCGGCGGCGCTCCCGCGTGGACCGTGCGGGCCAACGCGTCGCCCAGCGCCCAGGCGTCCGCCCCCCGCGGATGCACGCCGACGGCCAGGTCGTGCACCACGCCGACCGTCATCCCGGCGTCCCGGAGCTCCCGCTGCGCCGCGGCCAGCTGCTCCTGCGCCACCCACTGCAGCCAGCAGTGGAACTCGACCTCGTCCCGCAGCTTCTCCCGGGCGGCCTCGACCGCGGTGCCGCGCGGGTCCTGCAGCTCCTGCGGCCAGGCGGTCCACGGCAGACCGTGCTCGACGGTGAGCGCGCACCAGGTCGCGAAATCGACCAGGCCCTGCCCCTCGCGCTCGCGGAACGCCGCGAAGGAGCGCTCGCGCCGCGCCGTCCGTGGCTGTCCGAAGACCAGGCGCAGCGCCGCGAGCTTCGCCGCCCAGGTGGCGTCCCGGTCGATGACGTCGGTCTCGTTCAGCCGCCGCGCGTCGTCGCCGTGCCACTCGACCAGCTGCCGCTCGGCGGCGGACAGGTAGGCCACCTCGGGCACGTCCTCGACCCGCACGTACATCGGGTTGACGAAGCGCCGTGTCGTGGGCAGGTAGGGCGAGGCCTGCATCGGCGGGACGGGCTCGGCCGCGTGCAGCGGGTTCACCAGCACGAAGTCCGCGCCGCGGTCGGCCGACCACGCACCGAGGTCGGCCAGATCGGCCAGGTCGCCGAGGCCCCAGGATCGCCGGGACCGCACCGCATACAGCTGGGTCATGACGCCCCACGCGCGGTCCTGCTGCACCGGCTCCGGCAGGTCCAGCCGTTGCGGCGTCACCACCAGGGTGGCCTCGTGTGTGCCGTCGTCGGTCGCCACCCGGAGCCGGTGCCAGCCGAGCGGCAGGTCGCCCGGCAGCTCGACCGTGGCCTCGCCGGTGAGGACGCCGTCGACCACGCGGGGTTCGACCCACCGGTCCACGGGCGGGATCAGCCGTAGGCCGCCCTCCTCGAGGTCCACGCTGGCCTCCACCGGCGACCCGTGCCGCACGTGGACGCTGACCTGCTGCGCAGCCCCGTGCCGCATCACCACGGTCGGTGGCAGGACCCGTCGCCATGCCGAGTCTCGTTGCCGCGCAAGCGCGCTCGCCACCCGGTCCTCGTCGGCGGCATCGATGTCGAGCGCTGCGAGGACGTCGACGATGGTCTCCGCCGACACCAGCACGTGCTCGCCCCGCCAGCCCCAGTACTCCGTGGCGACGCCGTGGGCGCGCGCCAGCTCGACCAGCGCGGGTGAGGGGCGCGAGGTCGGCACGGCGGGATCCCTTTCCGGTCGGGCGAGCTACCGGCCGTAGCCTCTCACGCGCGCCCTGCGCGGCCGCAGCGCGTCCGTTCGCCACAATGCCTGTATGACGCGCGCCAGCTCGATCCCGCAGCTCGCCTCCGTCACCTCCGAGGAGGTGTGGGGGTACATCGTCGGCCCTCCTCTCGTCATCGTGGGGGTGATCGTCGGCGCGATCCTGCTGCGCTGGCTCGTGCACCGCGCGATCAAGCAGGTGGTGCGCACGTCGATCGAACGGGCCGACGCGCGGGAGAGGCGCACCGCGCGCCTGGGGTCGCCACGCGGCATACGGGTCCTGGAGGAAGCGGCCGGCTTCAACCGGGAGCGGCACCGGCAGCGTGCGGCGACCATGGGAGGTCTGCTGCGCAGCGTGTCGACGTTCGTCATCTTCACCATCGCGCTGCTCACCATCATGGCCGAGGTCGGCGTCCCGCTGGGTCCGTTGCTCGCGTCCGCCGGGATCGGTGGCGTGGCACTCGGTTTCGGCGCTCAGGCGCTGGTCAAGGACTTCCTGTCCGGGCTGTTCATGATCGTGGAGGACCAGTACGGAGTCGGCGACTTCATCGACACCGGTGAGGCGTCGGGCACGGTCGAGGACGTCACGCTGCGTGTCACCCGGCTGCGGGACCTCACCGGCGTGGTCTGGTACATCCGCAACGGCGAGATCATCCGCATCGGCAACATCTCGCAGGGCTGGTCGACCGGGATCGTCGACATCCCGGTCGCCTACGACGAGGACGTCGAGCGCGTGATGGCGGTGATCCGGGAGGCCGTGCGCGGGTTGCAGGACGACGAGGCCCTCCAGGGCAAGCTGCTGGAGGAGCCGACGCCCGCGGGAGTCGAGTCGGTGTCGGGCGGGACGATGACGCTGCGGGTCTTCGCCAAGTGCGCGCCCAACGAGCAGTGGGGCGTGGTGCGCGACATCCGGGAACGGATCAAGGTTGCCCTCGACCGCGCCGGCATCCGCGGGCCCCAGCTGCTCGGTCCGTTCGGGCCGACCGGCAGCCAACCCTGACTGTGCGGATCGACAGCGACCGCCCTCCCTCTGCACGCACTCCTCCACGTTCGGGCACGTCGCTCGACTGTTGCATAGAGCAATAGTTGCCTTATGCTGCGGACGTGTCCCACCAGCCCACGCCCTCGGAGTCCGTCGCCGCCGAACTGGCCGAGGACGACGCGGCCAGCGTCCTCGCCGGCCAGGCCGAGGTGGTCGACGCCGTGCTCGCGGCCAACCGGGTCTTCGTGGCGGTGGCCGCCGGAGCTCTGGCCGGGCTGAGCCCGCAGGTCACCCTGCCGCAGTTCCGCGCGCTGGTGCTGCTCGAGATGCACGACGCCATGACGCTGTCCGACCTCGCCGACGCGCTCGGCGTCGTCCCCTCGACGGCCACCCGGATGTGTGACCGGCTGATCGCCAAGGAGCTCGTGGACCGGGTCACCGACGACACCAATCGGCGCCAGATCAGCCTCACCCTGACCGGCGAGGGGCGGGCGCTGATCGCGCAGAGCACGCGGCGCCGCACCCGCGAAGTGGCACGGCTGCTGAGGGCCATCCCGGCCGAGTCGCAGGACGAGCTCGCGCACGCCCTCGGTCTGCTCGTCCAGGCGGCGCACGGGAGCAACCGCACTCGCGCCTCGCGGCAGCCGAGTCCGACCGGTCGGCGCGAGGCCGCTCGGGACGGGCGCCGATGACACTCGTCCAGGTCCGGCTCCGCTCGGTCGGCGCCTCCGCCGGAGGCTGGATCCGGCGCACCAGCTACCTCAAGAAGTGGGTGGTCCTCGGCACCGTCATCGGCATCATCGCCGGACTGGGGGCGGTCGTCTTCTACCTGGCCCTGCAGGCCGCCGGGCACCTGCTGCTCGAGGGCCTCGGCGGCTACGTCGTGCCGCAGCCGGCGGGCGAGGGGGGCAGAGGCGGGTCCGGCCACTACACCCGCTGGTGGGCAGTGCCCCTCGTGGTCGGGCTCGGCGGGCTGCTCTCGGGGCTGCTGGTGACCTGGCTCGCTCCCGAGGCCGAGGGCCACGGCACCGACGCGGCGATCGACGCCGTGCACCGCAACCCGCGGATGATCCGGGCCCGGGCGGTCGTGGTCAAGCTGATCGCCTCGGCAATCACGATCGGCTCGGGCGGCTCCGGCGGCCGGGAGGGCCCGACGGCACAGATCTCGGCCGGGTTCGGCTCGCTGCTCGCCCGGACGCTCGACCTGTCGCCGGAAGAGGGCCGCATCGCGGTGTCGGTGGGCATCGGCTCCGGCATCGGCGCGATCTTCGGGGCACCCCTCGGCGGCGCCGTCCTCGCGGCCGACATCGTCTACAAGGACGACTTCGAGGTGGAGGCGCTGATCCCGGGCCTGGTCACCTCGATCGTCGGCTTCACCGTCTTCGGGCTGCTCGAGACGTTCTCCCCGATGTTCGGCTACGCCGCCGCCGGTTACGAGTTCAACCAGCCGGTGCAGCTGGCCTGGTTCGCCGTCATCGGTGTGGTCGCGGGGCTGGTCGGACTCGCCTACGCCAAGACGTTCTACGGCGTCGCCGGACTGTTCACGCGCCTGCCGGGCAACAGCATCGTCAAGCCCGCGCTCGGTGGCCTGATGGTGGGACTGCTCGCCCTCGCGATCCCCCAGGTGCTGGGCACTGGTTACGGGTGGGTGCAGACGTCGTTGTCACGGGACGGGCTGCTCGGGATCCCCCTGTGGGCGATCCTGCTGCTGCCCTTCGCCCGGATCCTGGCCACGTCGCTGTCGATCGGCTCCGGGGGGTCGGGCGGCATCTTCGGGCCGGGCATGGTGATCGGCGCCTTCACCGGGGCCGCGGTGTGGCGGGTGCTCGAGGGGTTCGCCCCCGGCGTGCCGCACAGCCCGGCGCCGTTCGTCATCGTCGGCATGATGGCGTGCTTCGGCGCCATCGCCCGCGCACCCCTGGCGATCATGCTGATGGTCGCCGAGATGACCGGGAGCCTCACGATCCTCGCGCCGGCCATGGTCGCGGTCGGGCTCGCCTACCTCATCGTGCGTCACGTCGACCAGACGATCTACCGCTCGCAGCTGCGCAACCGGGAGGAGGCCGTGGCCGCCCGGATGAAGCAGGGTCTCCCGCTGCTCGGCCAGGTGCCCGTGACGGACGCGATGTCGCAGCCCCGGCTGGTGCTGCGCGAGAGCGACCCTCTGGCCAAGGCGGTCGACCGGCTGACGGAGCAGGGCATTCCCGGGGCTCCGGTGGTCGACTCCGAGAGGCACTTCCTCGGCACGGTCACCCGGCAGGACCTGCTCGAGCCGGCGCGGCAGCGGCCCGACGCGACGATCGGGCGGCGGGTGGATGCCACCGCGCCCTCCGCCCCACTCACCGCCACGCTCGACGAGGTGATCGACGCGCTACCGGCGACGGTGCACTGGCTGACCGTCCTGGACGACAGCCGTGAGGTCCGCGGCATCGTCGCGTTCAGCGACATCGTCCGCGCCTACCACCGGTCCCTGCGCGACACCCGACGGATGCGTCGGGTCGCCTCCAACGCGGGGTTGCTCGACGTGCAGGTCGGACCCGAGTCGCCGCTGGTCGGCCACCGGCTGGACGAGCGGGTCCTCCCCGAGGGTGTCATCGTCGTCGCCGTCCGGCGCGCCGACGCGATGTTGCTCGGTCTGGGGGCGGTGCGGCTGGAGGCGGGCGACCAGGTGACGGTGCTCGCGCGCCCGGGCCGGGAACACGACATACGGGCGCTGTTCGACGGCCGAACGGTCAGCTCCGAGCGGACGACCGCGGAGGACCCCGGCCTCGACTGACGCTCGACATCACAGCACGGTCAGCTCGGAATCCGTTCTCCTGTCAGCCAGCTCACGACCTGCACCGCCTGGTCGACCGTCCACACCGGACCCTTCGGGTCGGCGACGTTCTCGCGCCCCTCCTTGCCCATGAAGGTGAGCAACGTCTTCGGCACGGCCGCGGAGTGGTTGATGTGCGGCATGCCCTCGAGCACGAACCGGTCGTGCTGATGCGTGTCGAAGAAGAAGACCTCGTCGGAGTGGTCGACGTCGTAGGTGAGCGGCCGGCCCGTGCGCCAGTTCCTCGGCGGCGGCTGCTCGTCGGTGTGGACCTTCTTCACGTAGACGCCGATGGTGTGCCACAGCTGCCGCACGTCTTCGGGGCTGCCGGTCAGGGTGAGCCAGTTGGACGGCGCCGGCTTGAACAGCCTGCGGTAGGCCGCGAGCTGCGCGGGGGTGTCCCGCTGCGGGTCGACCGTGACGGTGACGAACGCCACCCGGTCACGCAACCCGGCGCGGTCCACCCGGCGCGCGGTCTCGACCAGCCCGGCGGTGTCGATCGGGCAGCTCTCCTGGCACAACGTCATACCGGGAGCGAGGACGAGCACCTTGCCCCGGAAGTCGCCCAGCGTTCGGCGGGTGCCGGTGGCGTCGCGCAGCTCGAGGTGCTGCAGCGCCGAGGTGAGTGGCACGTCGACGGTGGTGCCCACGTCGTGGCCGGGCGCGGTCGGCGCGCTGGCGCCGGTGGTGGGGGCGGACCCGGCTTGCGCGCCGGCGCACCCGGCGAGCCCGACGACCAGCGCCGCGGCGAACGCGGTCGCCACCCACCGTCGAGGGCCTGCCGGCGGGGCGCCGCCCACGGTGCGGCTCCCGGGCCAGCGCCGCACGTCGGACCGTCTGGTGCGCGGGTTCATGCGTGGCCCTCCCCGTGCGGCCGACCGAGGCTGGCGAGCCACGCGTTGTAGTCGGTCAGCGCCAGGTCCCCGTCCCGGTCGGCGCGCCGGTCGAGACGGCGGGCCTCCCGGTCGCTGCTGCGCATCCACAGCACCGCCACCACCAGGACCACGAGCAGGGTGGGGACCTCCGAGAAGGCCCAGGCGATGGCGCCGCCCACGCGCTGGTCCGCCAGCGCTCCGACGTGCCACGAGGCCATCGGGTTGGCGAAGTAGCCGGCCACCTCGTCCTTGCTCGTCATGAAGGCGATGCCGAAGAACGCGTGGAACGGCGCGGTGATGAACAGTTCGACGATCCGGAACGTCGGGCGGTGCGGGTGCGGGACCGGGTCGATCTCGAGGATCCCCCAGAACAGCAGCAGCCCCACGGCCACGAAGTGGATCAGCATCAGCGTGTGACCCGCGAAACTGCTCATCGCCCAGTCGAAGACCGGTGTGAAGTAGAGCCCGTAGAGACTGAGCAGGAACAACGTCACGGCCACGAGGGGTGAGCTGAGCACCCGGGCGACCCGGCTGTGCAGCACGGCCAACAGTCCCCGGCGTGCGGCACCCCGGCGGCCCGACCCCCGCGGCAACGCTCGCAACGCCAACGTGATCGGTGCGCCCATCAGGAGCGGGATGGGCGCGAGCATGCTCAGCACCATGTGCTGGAACATGTGCACGCTGAACAGCGCCATCCCGTAACCGCCGACGCCCGTGGCCGTCACGGCCACGACCAGCAGCAGCCCGACCACGAAGCTGATCGTGCGCCCCAGCGGCCAGTGCTCGCCGCTGCGGTGCAGGCGCCAGAGCCCCCAGCCGTAGAGCACGGCACCCAGCAGACACAGGAGGGGCAGCACCGGCACCGGCTGCGGGTGCCAGGCCACCAGCCGGCCGAGGTCGGGCGGCAGTGACGGCATCCACATCGGACCGGACATGTGCCCGGGCTC
>CAYRLV010000169.1:0-7783 GCA_964425155.1 uncultured Ornithinicoccus sp.
CAGGGGCCGAGGACGTCCGGCGGCCGTGCCGGACCCGTCACCCCCAGAGTCCGGCTCGCGCCAGTCCGGCGGCAGGGCCGAAGGTCCCCCGTGTGGGGGATCCGTGCTCACCCCGGAGGGGAACGCCGGTCACGGGCCTGTGGTCAGGGGGTCTCGCGCAGCACCGGGAACAGCTCGTGATCCATCGGCGCGCCCGCGGGCAGCTCGTCCTCGAGTCCGTCGAACTGCGGTGAGGTGACCCAGCGACGCGGGGCGTGCACCACGTCGTCACCCAGGAACCGCAGCGAGAAGGCGCGGCGCCGGTTGGTGCCCGGCACGCCATACGAGTGGTGCAGCGTGAGCATGTGGAAGAAGACGGCGTCGCCCGGCTGCATCGCCCAGCCGCGGATGTCGTGCGCCGACCGGTCGGCCTCGATGTCGGGGAGGTCGGACAGCGACCCCTCGGGGAACCACTTGGCCTCGTTGGTCATGAACGACCTGGGCATCAGCCAGCCCTGGCGGTGTGATCCGGAGAGGAACTCCAGCGTGGACTCGGCGGAGACCGGGTCGACCGGCGCCCACATGGAGCAGTTGTCGAATCCGTCGACGTTGTAATAGGGCTGGTCCTGGTGCCACGGCGTCTCCTGCTTGGTGCCGGGCTCCTTGACCAGCACGTGGTCGTGGAACAGGCGGACCTGGCGGCTGCCCGTGAGCGCCGCCGCGACGTCGGCCGCGCGGGAGGAGAACGCGATCTCGCGCAGCTCGTCGACCCGCTGCCAGTTGCAGAAGTCCTCGACGAAGCTGCCCGGGTCGGTCTCGCTGCTGGCCACCTTGAAGCGGGGGCTCGGGTCGGCCAGCACCTTCTCGATGCCACGTTCGATCGTGGCGACCTCCTCCGGGCTGAAGAGGCCGCGCACGATGACCGAGCCGGTCTGCGAGAACTCGGCGACGGTGGCCTCGTCGATCACGGGGGAGGGCTGGCGGACGGTGGTGGTCATGGCGGTCCTCGGGGTCGCGGGAGCGGATGTCCCTCAGCGTGCCACCGTCCGAAAGTCGGGAAAAGTGGTCATCTGCACTCACTGCGATCACGGACTTCGATCACTGACTAGCCTGTATGCCGTGCCTGCGTCCGAGCTCAGCCTGCGTCACCTCGCCGCCGTGGTCGCGATCCACGAGGAAGGGTCCTACCGTCGGGCGGCCACCCGCCTGGGCTACTCCCAGGCGGCGGTGACCAGTCAGGTGGCCGCCCTCGAACGGTCGTTGGGCACGGCGGTCTTCGACCGACCGGGAGGACCGCGCCCGGTGGAGCTCACCCCGGCGGGCAGGGAGGTCCTCGCCACCGCCCGCGACATGCTGGCGGCCGCCGAGCTGCTGGACCTGCGCCTCGCCTCGCTGCGCCAGGGGACCTGGGGGCGGCTCGCCATCGGCACCTTCCAGTCGGTGTCGGCGCAGATCCTGCCGGGTGTCCTCGGAGCGGTGCGGGCGGAGCGCCCCGACGTCAGCGTCAGCGTGCTGGAGAGCGATGACAACGAGGTGCTCGTGCAGGCGCTCCATGCCGGGCGGCTCGATGTGAGCTTCCTGGTCGGGCCGGTCGCCGACGCGGGGCTCACCATCCACGAGATCGTCCGCGATCCGTTCGTGGCCGTGGTGCCGGTGGACGACGCCGCGGGCGACGTGCTGCCGATCGCGGAACTGGCCACGCGCCCGGTGATCGGTCACGACCACTGCGTGTGCCACGACCTGGCCGAACAGGGTTTCGCCGCGGCCGGGATCCGCCCGTCCTACGCCTTCCGCAGCAACGACAACGCCGCCGTGCAGGCGATGGTGCGTGCCGGGCTCGGGACCGCGGTGATGCCGGCGTTGTCGATCAACCACGAGGACCCGCACGTCCGGGTGCTGCGGATCGAGCCGGCCCTGCCGTCCCGAAGCATCCTGCTCGCCCACGTCGCCAAGAACGCGCCGCCCACCGCTCTCGACTTCGTCGCCCGCGCCCGAGCGATCACGCAGCCCTCGTGAGCGGGGGCCGGGACGCTCGGTCCGGGTGGGCGGTCGTCATCGCGCTGCTCGTGGCCGACATGGTCTACGGCTTCCAGCAGACGGCCATCTCGCCCGCCCTGCCCACCGTCCAGCAGGACCTCTCCGCGTCCCGCGAGTGGACCGTCTGGCTGTTCTCCGGCTACCTCATCGTCGGCTCGGTCGCCCCGGTGTTCCTCGGCAAGCTGGGCGACCGGATCGGACGCACCCGCGTCTACGTCTGGGCGCTGGTCGTTTTCACCCTCGGCAGCGTCGCGACCGCGGTGGCGCCCAACATCGAGCTCGTCGTGGTCTTCCGGATGGTGCAGGGAGTGGGCGGCGTCGTCTTCCCGCTCAGCTTCGCCATCGCCACCGAGGCCCTGCCGCGCGACAAGGTCAACAGCGCGATCGGGATCCTCACCGGTGGCTTCGGATTCGGTGCGGTCGTCGGCTTCCCGGTCGGCGGCGCCCTGGCCGAGACTCTCTCCTGGCGCTGGATCTTCGGCGTGGGCGCCCTCGCGCTCGCCCTGGCGGTCGTGATGGTGCGACTCGTGGTGCCGACCCTCGGCCGACGGGTGCCCCGCGGGTTGGACACCCCGGGCGCGGTGCTGTTCGGCGGCGCGATCGCCGCCCTGATCGTGGCGATCACCGAGGGACCGCACCGCGGCTGGACCGGTCCGTTGCCCCTCGCGATGTTCGCCCTGGCGGTCGCGCTCGCGGCCGCCTGGTACTGGCGGGAGACGCACACCCGGGAGCCGCTGATGGACCTGCAGGTGCTGCGCTCGCGTGGCGTCCTGCTCACGAACCTCACGTCCCTCTTCGGAGGGTATGCGGTGTTCGGCACCAACATGCTGCTCCCCTTCCTGCTCCAGGGGACCGGCGAGGCCCCGGGTGCGCAGGCCTTCGGGCTCGCCGCCGGACCGCTGCTGATCGGCATCGTGCTCATGCCGAGGGCGGTCGGTCAGGCGGTGTTCTCGCCGCTGACCGGCCCGTTGGTGGAGGCGTTCGGCCACCGTGCGGTGTTCACGGCCGGGATGGTGCTGTCCTCGCTGGCGACATTCGGGCTGGCCTTCCTGCGCGGACAGCTGTGGCTGGTGATGGTGGAACTGCTGGTGCTGGGTGTCGGCTTCGGCTTCGTGGTCAGCCTCAGCGGCAGCATCATCGCGCTGGCCGCGGAGCCGGGGGAGACCGGGATCGCCACCTCCATCACCTCGGTGCTCCGGCGGGCCGGGGGAGCGGTCGGCGCGCAGGTGTCCATCGCCGTCCTCGCGCTGCTGGCGGGCCCGGACGGCGGACCCAGCCACACCGCATACAGCGTCGGGTTCGGGATCTGCGGCCTGGCGGGCCTGGCCGGTGTCGTGTGCGCCGCGCTCGTCGTGCCACGTCGGCGGGGGAGAGCGGCCGCGGCGCCTCAGGCGCGTGACGAGGACTTCTGAGGCCAGCACGCACGCCTGGCAGACCCGCGCGCGCGGCCCAGCCCGCGCACTCGGGGTCGGGGAGCGGCGTGGCTCCCCGGGGCGCACCTGTACCTTCGGGTCGACACCACCGCGACGACGAGAGGCCGACGTGACACGAGCCCGGATGGACCTGAACCGCCCCGGCTGGGACGACGACCCGGCGCTGCCGCACTGGTCGGGGTTCGCCCCGCTCGTCGGTGACACCTCGGCCGACGCGTGTGTCATCGGGTTGGGCGGCAGCGGCCTCGCGGCGATCGAGGACCTCGCCGGGCGCGGCCTGTCGGTCGTCGGCCTCGACGCCGGCCGGGTCGCCGCCGGGGCAGCCGGGCGCAACGGCGGGTTCCTGTCCTGTGGCGGAGCGATGTCGCCCGCCGCGCCGGACTCGCCGGTCTCCCTGGACCTGTATGCGGAGCTCTACCGGGCGACCAAGGCCGAGCAGCATCGCCTCGCCGAGCGTCTCGGACCCGAGGTGGTCCGGCAGGTCGGGTCCCTCGCCCTGGCCGGGCTCCCCGGCCAGCCGGTCCGCGACGACGAGGTGGAAGCGGCGGAGGGACAGCTGGCTGAGCTGCGGGCCGAGCAGGCGGCGCTCGCCTCCTTCGGCGTCGCCGTCGAGTCGTATGACGGTCCGCTGGGCCAGGGCTTCTTCAACCCGGACACCGCCTTGGTGAACCCTGTCCGGCGCGCGTTCGGAGTGGCGTCGTTGTTGCCGAGCGACGTGGTGCTGCACGAGCACTCACCCGTGACAGGAGTGCGCGCGGGGCTCGTCACCACCGAACGGGGGACGGTGCGCGCCGACGTGGTCGTCGTCGCGGTCGACGGCAAGCTGGAGCTGCTGCTGCCGCAGCTGGCGCCCCTGGTGCAGACGGTGCGCCTGCAGATGGTGGCCACCGAGCCGATCAGCCCGGGGCGGTTGCCCTGCGGCGTCGGCTACCGGGGCGGCTTCGAGTGGGCGCAGCAGGACCCGTCCGGCCGGTTGCTCATCGGCGGCGGGCGAGACCACTACCTGCGCGAGGAGACGACCAACGACGACCAGCCCACCGAGCCGGTGCAGCGCTGGATCGACAGTGCCGCGGCCAGGGTCGCGGGGGAGCCGGTCACGATCACCCACCGCTGGGCAGCCTCCGTGGGCTATACCCCCGACCGCCGGGCGCTGTGCGTGTCGCTCGACGACGGTGTCGTGGCGTGCGGCGGCTACAGCGGGTCGGGCAACCTGGTCGGGCCGGTCGCGGCCCGGGCCGCGGTGGCCCTCGCCATCGACCGGGTCGAACCGCCCGGCTACTTCCGCAGCAGCCTCGCCACCGGGAGCTGACGAAGGGCGCCAAGACCGTTTCCCGGCGCGCGAATCGGGTAAAGACCTGAAGAGCGTTCTGAGGAGGTCAGACCGTGCGAGCCCGCCGCGTCGTAGCCATCGTCGTCGCCGTGGGACTCACCGCGACCGGCCTGGTGGTCTCCACGGTGTTCGACGTCGTCTCGCTCCTCATCCTGTCGATCGTGGCCGCGCTCGCGCTGAGTCTGCTGCCGGTCGCCCTGGCCCTCTGGCCCCGGGGTCACGAGCACACCGTCGCGACGGCAGACCCTGTGCGCCACGGCACCCCGGACAAGAAGCCCGGGCGTGACGAGCCGCGGCCGACGGTGGCGCCGCGGCTGATCGTGCCGCCCAAGCTGCGGGCCGATCCCACCACGCTCAGCGACGAGGAGCTCTGCTGGGTGTGGCGGGCCAGTTTCGGCGCCGTGCGCCGGGCCGAGGGGGTGGCCGAGCTGGAGCACTGGGCGAGGGTGCGGGCCGGCTACCTCGACGAGATGCAACGACGGCACGCGGAGGGCTTCGTCTGCTGGTTGGCCGACGGGGCGAGGGCCGGCAGCAACCCCCGGCGGTACCTCTGCGACGCGCCGCGAACCCATCGACGCAGCGTGGTGCCCGACTTCCCCGAGTGAGCGGTTCCGCCGGGCCCCACCGGGACTCAGCACCTTGCCCGGCGCCGGCACCGGCCCAGCAACAGCGCCGTCAGCTTGGTTCCGACTCGAACTCCGGGTAGGTCATCGGCGCGACCTCCTCCAGGCTGCGCCCCGCCCAGTCACCCTCGGGCCAGTGCGCCCAGACCCGCTCGCCGGCCTCCTGCACCCGCCGGGCCGCCGCCTCCAGGTCGGCGCCCAGCACGACACCGTCCTCCACCACCGGTCGGCCGTCGACCAGCACGGCGGCCAGGTCGGAGGGCTGCGCGTAGTAGACGATGTTGCGGATCGGGTCCCGCAGCGGCGCCATGCCGAACGAGTTGGTGCGCCAGAAGAGCAGATCGGCCTTGGCGCCGGGCGCGATCCGACCGAGGTCGTCGCGACCGAGCATGGCCGCGGCGTTGATCGTCGCGGCGTCGAACACCCGCCGCGCCGTCGAGGTGTCCGCTCGGCGGGAGGTGATCTTGCCGCTGATCGCGGTCCACCGCAGCGACTCGATCATCGACTGCGGCGCCGTGTCGGTGCCGAGGCACATGTTGACGCCCGCCTCGACGTAGTCGGGGAACGACTCCATCAGCACGCCGCGCCGGGCGAAGCACCAGGCGTTGTAGGACACCGACGTGCCCGACCGGGCGAGCAGCCCGAGATCGTCACCGGCGAAGTTCACCCAGCTGTTGCCGGTGATGAAGATGGCGTGCCCGAGCAGGGTCCGCGGACCGAGGAAGTCGATGTCGGCGAGCCACTCGACCGGGGTGCGGCCGTGCCGGCGGGTCATCTCGTTGAACTCCCAGACCCCCTGGGATGCATGCAGCGACACCGGGACCCGCAGGTCGTCGGCCGCTGCTCGGCTGTCGCGGAGGAGCTCCTCGGTGCAGGTGTCCACCTGGCCGGGGGCGAGGAAGCCCTGCACCCGCCCGTCGGCCCGACCGGCCGTCGCCTCCACGAACCGCACCGCCTCCTCGAGCCCCGTGCGGCCGGCCGCCTCGTCCCACTCGTAGTCGACCCGCTTGCCGTCCGGGGTGAGCCAGCGGCCGGACCGGTAGGAGGGCGCGACGTAGCCGCGCAATCCCCTCTCCTCGATGGCGTCGGCCACGTAGTCGGCCTCGTCCCCGAGCTGCATCACGGTCGTCGTGCCCGACTTCGCGAGCTCCATCAGCGAGTAGTCGACGCACGCGCGCATCGACGCCTGGTCGAGTCCGGCGCCCTCGGCGGGCAGGATCTCGATCAGCCCGGTCAGCCAGAACTGCCGGTTCCCGACGTCCTCCTGCACCGACTTGTCGATCGGCGACTCGTGGATGTGGGAGTGGGTGTCGATGAATCCCGGCGTGATGATCCGGTGGGGGAGGTCGACGCGCTGGTGCACGTCCTCCGGCGGGTGAGTGCCGACATACGTGATCCGGTCGTCGTCGGTGACCAGGCAGCCGTCGCGCAGGATGCGGTGCTCACCGTCCTGGAAGGCGACGATGTAGGGGGCGGTGTAGAGGGTGGTCGTCATGGTGCGGGCGGGCCTCCGATCGGTGTCGGGACAAGCCAACCACTCGTATGCGGTGACTCACCTGCCAGGTCCGCGTCGCCCGCCGCGCGAGACCGGCACGCGACGGGGCGCCGCCATGGGCCATCATGTCGGCATGAAGCCAGTCGCCATCGTTCGCCGGACCAGCCCCGCGCTCGAGGACGGCCTCGTGTCGCACATCGACCGGGTGCCGGTCGACGCCGAGCTCGCGCGGCGGCAGCACGAGGGCTACTGCGCGGCCCTGGCCGACGCGGGCTACGAGTTGCGTTACGTCGAGGACGCGCCCGAGCTCGGTGACGCGGTCTACGTCGAGGACACCGTGGTGGTCGTGGACGACGTCGCGGTGCTCTCGCGGCCCGGTGCGCCGGAGCGCCGGCCCGAGGTCGACGGCACCGAGGCCGTCGTGCGGGACCTGGGGCTCACCGTGCACCGGATCGAGGAGCCCGGGACGCTCGACGGGGGCGACGTGCTGCAGGTGGGCTCGCGGGTCTACGTCGGTCGAGGCGGGCGCACCAACGGTGCCGGCATCGCCCAGCTGCGGGAGATCCTGGCGCCACTCGGCCGGACGGTCGTGCCGGTGCGGCTGACCGAGGTGCTCCACCTGAAGTCGGCGGTGACCGCGCTGCCGGACGACACGATGCTCGTCCTGGAGGACCTCGTGGAGCCGGGCGCGCTCCCCGCGGGCAGGCCGGTCGTGGAGGAGCCGGGGTGCCACGTCGTGCCGCTGGTGGACGGCACCGTGCTGATCAGCGCGTCCGCGCCGAAGACGATCGAGACGTTGGAGGACCTGGGTTTTCGCACCCGACCGGTCGAGATCAGCGAGTTCGAGAAGCGCGAGGGCTGCGTCACCTGCCTCAGCGTGCTCGTC
>CAYRLV010000170.1:0-6080 GCA_964425155.1 uncultured Ornithinicoccus sp.
GCTCTCGGCCGACAGCAGAGCCTTGGCGATGGCCCGTGACAGCGTGGTGGCCCCGGCGTTGAAGATCTGGTTGAGCTGGCGCGAGTCCTGGGGGTCGTTGACCTGCAACGGCGAGCCGTCGCCCGTCGAGACCGCGAAGACGGTGTCGCCGTCGGCGAGGGTGTGGATCGGGTCGATCGCGCGAGCCATGCCGTCGTGCGCGTTGCCGGACATCCGCTGGGCGGCTGCCTTCTCGAGGGGTGCGTTGGTCGCGACGACGGCGATGGTGGTGTTCATGCCCTCGGCTCGGGCGGAGGTGGACTGGCACTCCGAGCGCTTCGGTGTGCGCAGGCCCGCGAACTCGTCACCCAGGCCGTACCGCGCCCCCCACAGGGTGCAGTCCCGCGGATCGACCGGCGAACCGGCCGAGTTGACGATGACGATCGCCCCGACGTAGACGCCGTCGCCGAGGTAGACGCTGGCCGTGCCCACCCCGCTGCGCAGCCCACCCGCGCGGGCGCCCGTGCCACCACCGACGCTGCCCTGCCGCACGGGCCCGTCCTTGCTGGCCTCGGCGGCGAGGTAGCCCCACTCCGGTGAGGTTCGGGCCTTCGGATCTCCGCCACGGTTGAGGTCGTAGATGTCGGCGGCCGGCACGATCGGTGCGACTCCGGCAGGGCCGAGCGGAACCCCCTCGCCGCGGTCCTCCAGCCAGCGGATGATGCCGTTCGTCGCGGACAGTCCGTACATGCTGCTGCCGCCGAGCTGGATGGCGTTGACGCCAGGATTGGAGTTCAGCGGGCTGAGCAGGTCGGTCTCCTTGGTCGCCGGGGCACCACCGCGCTGGTCGACACTGGCGACCGACATCTCCGGCGTGTAGACGACCGTCGTCCCGGTGAGGTAGGGCGCGGTGTCCACCTGCACCTGGCCGACGCGGATCCCGGGGACGTCCGTGATGGCGTTGTGCCGACCGGGCTCCCCGACCTGGTCCGCGGCCCGGCCGGCGGCGGTGGCGGTGGACGCCGGGGCCGCGGCGAGCAGGGCGAGGGGGAAGGCGGCGGCGAGCACGGCGGCGAGACGCGATCTCATGAGGTTCCTCCAGGTCGTCGGTGCCGACGCGGTCCCGGACGGGGTGCCCGAGCGAACTGTCGTCGCGGTCGGCCGAAGCCGCCGAGTGTATGGGTGGGCAGGATCGCCGGGGAAGAGCCGGACCACAGGTTGGGACGGCCTGCAGGTGGAGGCTCAGCGTGGGCCCGACTGGCGCACAACCAGATTCGTCAGGGGTGAGCCCTCCGGGCGACGGTGCGAAGGCGGTGGTGTCGGAGCCGCGGTCGCGTGCTGCTCAGCGCTCGGTCAGCAGGTCGCGCAGCAGCGGGGCCTGCAACCGGTCCCACGGCGAGATGGCGCTCGTGGGGTCGGCCGCCTCGGCGAGGAAACGCTCCCAGGACCACCACTCGAGGGCGGCGACCTCGTCCCCGCGGGGCTGTGGCTCCCCGGTGAGCCGGCACACGAAGACCGGGCACAACTCGTTCTCGACGATGCCGGCGTACTCGGCCCGGTAGGAGAAGTCCGGAAGCACCGGACGCAGATCTGTCGGAGTCAGCCCGAGCTCGTAACGCAGGCGCCGGGTCACCGCCGCCTCGAGCTCCTCACCGGGAGCTGGGTGCCCGCAGCACGTGTTGGTCCAGAAACCGGGGAAGGTCGGCTTGTCCAGGGCTCGCTGGGTCATCAGCAGCCGGCCGTCCTGGTCGAACCCGTAGCAGGAGAAGGCCAGGTGCCTGGGCGTCTCGGCGCCGTGGACCCGGGCCTTGTCGGCGGTGCCGATCGGGTGCCCGGCGTCATCGACCAGGACCACGAGCTCGGTTGCGACGGACATACCTCCACCCTGCCATGCCCGCCCGGCCGTCACCGGGCGGGGCTGAGCAGGGCGACGAGGAAGTCGCTGTCCTGCCGCCAGGGACGCAGGTCCCACGTCGACAGCAGCAGGTCCGGCGTGAGACCTGCCTGCTCCGCGTCGGCGAGGAAGGTGGCGAAGTCGTAGCCACGTCCGGCCCCGAAGCCGATGACGGCCCGGCCGTCCTCGGCCAGGTGGTGGGCCAGCCGCCGCACCACTTCCGCGCGCGTGCTCGGTGCGAGGAACGTCATCACGTTGCCGGCGCTCACGATGACATCGAACGGTTCCGGTTCGCCCGCCGACGACAGGTCGAGCTCGGCCAGGTCACCGACGAGCCAATGGGGCCCGGGATGGTCCTCTTCGGCCGCCGCGATGAGCGCCGGATCCACGTCGACGCCGACCACCTCGTGACCGGCCCGCGCGAGCGCGCCGCCGACTCGGCCCGGTCCACAGCCGGCGTCGAGGATGCGTGCGCCACGCGGCACCATCGCATCCACCAGTCGTGCCTCGCCGGCCAGGTCGTGACCGGCGCGTGCCATCGTGCGGAACCGCTCGACGTACCAGTCCGAGTGTCCGGGGTCGGCCTCGACCTTTTGCATCCACAGGCTCTGCTCCACCATGCCGACATTGTCACCTGTCACCGACGCCCTGGCGACGAGGCCGCCCGGCAGGGGCCGAGGTGCGTTCCCACCCGCGGACGTGGACGGTGGACGGCATACTCGGGTGTGACCGCACCGTTGCCGTCGACTCCTGCCCAGGGGGACCCATGGCCGCACAGTCCGTCCCGGAACACCCGGCGTTCGTCACGGAGTCGGAACGCGAGGTGTGGCAGCGGCTGGTGGCGACCCTGCGGGACGAGGACGTCGTGCAATCCGGTGTGCGGCTGCACGACGAACGCCAGGACCACGAGGCCGACCTCGTGCTGCTGCTGCCCGGCGCCGGCGTCGTCGTGGTCGAGGTGAAGGGCGGCAGCGTCTGGGTCGAGGGAGACCGGTGGCGGCAGCGTCGGGGCGGTCGCGACGTCACCATCGACCCGGTGGACCAGTCGCGGTCGACGATGTACGCGATCCGCGAGTACGTCGAGCGCGACCCCCGCTGGCGGGACAGCTCGCGCACCCGGATCCGTTGGGCGCACAGCGTGGTCACGCCCTACTCGTCGTTCGACGCCGACTTCGCGATGCCCGACTGTCCGCGCTGGGCCGTGCACGGGCGGGAGGACATGGCCGACCTGGCGAGCCGGCTGCGGGACGTCCCTGACCGGCAGGTGACCCACCTGCGCCCGCCGAGCGCCGACGACGTGGACCTCATCGTCGAGATCCTGCGCGGCCGCAATCTGCCCGTGCCCGACGTCACGGCCGAGGCCGGCGACCGGCAGGCGCTGGCCGAGCGGCTCACCGAGGAACAGTCCTCGCTGCTCAAGGTGACCCGGCTGCTGCGGCGGGTCGAGGTCCGGGGCGGCGCGGGCAGTGGCAAGACGGTGCTGGCGCTGACCCAGGCCAAGGAGCTCACCCGGGGTCGCTACGACCGGCCGACCGAGCGGGTCGCCCTGGTCTGCTACTCGATCGGGCTCGCCGCATACTTCAAGCGGCAGGTCGCCGCCGCACCACGGCGGCACCGCCCGGCGTTCGTCGGCACCTTCCACGAGCTCGGGCGACAGTGGGGCGCGCCCGACGGGTCCCGGGACAACAGCGCCTTCTGGGAGGAGGAACTTCCCCGCATCATGGGCGACCTCGCGCTGGGGCTGGGCCACAAGCAGCGGTTCGACTCGATCGTGGTCGACGAGGGCCAGGACTTCGCCGACACGTGGTGGACCCCCCTGCTGCGGTCGCTGCGGGACGAGGAGCAGGGCGGGCTGTTCGTCTACTCCGACGAGAACCAGCGCATCTTCCCGCGGTTCGGCCAGCCACCGGTCCCGCTCGTGCCGCTCGTCCTCGACCACAACCTGCGCAACACGAGGCAGATCGCCGAGGCCTTCGCCCCGCTCACTCCCATGCGGATGACCTCGCGCGGGGGAGAGGGCCCCGAGGTGACGTTCGTGCCGGCCGGCGCGGACGACGCCGTGGAGGTGGCGGACGCCCAGGTCGACCTGCTCCTCGATGAGGGCTGGCCGGTGCAGGACATCGCGCTGCTGACCTCGGGTCACCGGCACCCGGTGCAGAAGGAGCGGCAGGAGTCGCTCGGTGACGACGGCTACTGGCAGTCGTTCTGGGAGGACGACGACATCTTCTACGGGCACGTGCTGGGCTGCAAGGGCCTCGAGCGCCGCGCAGTCGTGCTGTGCGTCAATGAGCGCGAGTGCCGGGAGCGCTCGCGCGAGCGTCTGTATGTGGGGTTGTCCCGGGCCACGGACCGCCTGGTGGTCGTCGGCGACCCCGACGTGGTGCGGCAGATGGGCGGCGACCAGGTGGCCCGGCGACTGGGTCTCTGACACCCGCCCAGGCGTGTGGTGTCCTCAGCGCGCTCCACCCTCGCGGCCGACGCGCTCGATCACGTCGGCTCCCAGGGCGAGGCCGTCCCGCGCCCTGATCCTGGCACCGATCCGGTCCATCCTCGCGCGGAGCCCGTGGTCGGCGAGCAGCCCGTCCACGGCCTGGTTGAGCCGCTGCGGGCTGGTCGCATAGGTCGGCAGCCGGATCCCGAAGTCCAATTCCTGCATCCGCTGGGCGTTGTCGTGCTGGTCCCAGAAGAGCGGCAGCACCACCATCGGCTTGCCGAAGTGCAGCGCCTCCGTGGTCGTGTTGTTGCCCCCGTGCGTGATGACCAGGTCGACCTGCGGGATCACGGTGGTCTGGGGGAGGAAGTCGGCCCCGGTCATGTTGGCGTGCAAGGTAATCCGCTCACCCTGGGGGCCCTTGCTCACGATGAACCGGTGCGGGCTGTCGGCGAGCGAGTCCACCAGGTGCTGCATCAGCTCGACGTCGGCGCCCCCGAGGGAGCCGAGCGACAGGTAGACCAGCCCCGACCCCGCCGGGCGCTCGGCGACGGCCGCCGGAAGCGGGTACTGCTCGTCGGTGCGCCGGACGCTGGAGTCCATCCGGTGCCAGGTCCGGTCCAGCGGTCGCCCCGCCAGATAGTCGGCCTCCTCCGGGTAGAGGTAGAGGTTGGCGGCGTTGTCGCGGGGCATGAACTCCAGCTCGGGCAGGTGCGCGGCACCCTGCTCGACGACCCAGGCGTCGAAGGACTCCCACAGCGGCCGCAGCACCCGGTCGGCCTCGCGGCGGAAGACGCTCCACGCCTCGGGGTCGTCGTGCGCGAGGCCGGACAGGCCGGGCGCGATCCCAGCGCCCGGTACCTCCAAGGGGTTGCACGAGACGACCCGCACGAAGGGCGCACCGTGGGTCGTGAGCGCGGGGAACAGCACGACGTTGTCCTCGACGACCACGTCCGGCTGCACATCGGCGAGGATCGTGCGCAGTGCGGGCTCCGCATACCGGGCACCGTCGATGAGCGCCTGATAGGTGGGCAGCACGAACGAACTCAGTTGCTCGAGCGTGGATTTGCGGAACTCCGGTGCCGTCTCGGCGACGAAGTCGGCCCAGAACGCTCCCGGGTCCTGGTCGCCCTCCACGGGTGGGGCCAGGTCGACGAGCCGCTCCTCGAAACCCAGCGGCGCCAGCTTGCCGGCCCACGACGACTCCGCGGTGAACACGACGCGGTGGCCCCGCCGCAGCAACAGGTCGCCGAGGCCGATGCACTGGTTCGTCGGCCCGTGTGCCGACTCGGGCAGGAACACGACGGTCAGCTCGGACATGCCGTCATCCTCCCAGCCCGCCGTCGTCCTCGAGGATGACCCGGTCGCGCCGTCGGGATGACGACCGCGCGGCGCGGACCGCCCAGGCTGGTGAGGACGAGGGATCCGGACAAGAGGAGCACACGGCATGGTGCACCAGGCCACGAGGGACATCGGGGCGGCACAGGTCGCCGGTGGCGGGCGAGGGCAAGGACGACGCCCGGGTCCGGGGAGCCGGTCCGCCCCCACCCGGCTGACGACGCTCACGGTGGTGTGGGCGGTGCTGTATGCGGGGCTGCGCGCCTGGTACGCCACCGGTCACCGGCCCGACTTCGCGCCGATCGACACCGATCTCGTCCTCTTCACCGGCTGGCGTGCTCTGGTCCTGCCCGCCGCCGTGGCGGTCGTCACGATGGGCTTGCACGCGCGTCGGACGTGGAGCCCCGCGTGGGCGGTCGCGGGATGGGGGGTGGCCGC
>CAYRLV010000170.1:6180-7724 GCA_964425155.1 uncultured Ornithinicoccus sp.
ACGCGCGTCGGACGTGGAGCCCCGCGTGGGCGGTCGCGGGATGGGGGGTGGCCGCTCTGCTGGTCGGGGCGTGTGCCCTGACTCTGCTCGACCTGGTGGGGACTCTGCTGTGGGGGCTGGGTATTCCGCACGACCTGGTGAGTGTGCTGAGCCGCGTGGCCGGCCTCGCCGGTGCCGCGCTGACGGTCACCTGCACCGTGCGCTACCAACGCCGTCACCACGGCGACTGCCCGGCCTGCAGCCGCACCGGGCCGCCCGCGCGCTGGGAGGCGTGGCGGGCGGGACCGGCTCCGCGGTGGGCCTTCGCAGCGGCCTACCTCGCGGTCGCCGGGATGCTCACCCGAGTCGGGGCGCAGGCGGTCATCGGGTTCGGCACCACCCCCTTCGCGGAGGGCGTGGCGGTCCTGGTCTTCGACCTCGGCTTCGTCCTGACCGGCTCGCTGCTCCCGCTGGCGATGGTCCACCGGTGGGGTCGCGTCTGGCCGCGATGGGTCCTCCCGCTCGCGGGGCGTCGGGTGCCGCGGTGGCTCGTCGCGGGACCGGGCCTGCTCCTGTCCGGTGGGCTGACCGCCTACTTCGGGATGGGCATGGTGCAGCTGGTCGTCGAGGGTGTTCCGGACTCGGGCACGGGGGCAGGCTCGGCGCTGTTCTTGTGGCTGGCCGTCCCGGCCTACCTGGTCTGGGGTGTGACGATGGGCGTCGCGGCGATCTCCTACTACCGTCGCACGCGTCCTGCGTGCCGGCGGTGCGGGCGGTGATCCGAGCCCGGAACGCCGGCCGTGCCTCGGCCGCTCGGGCGGGTGCGGCCGCTCGGCGCACCGATCAGGCGTGCCCGACGAGGTCGGTCTCGGCGGCTTCCTCGTCGTCGGGTGCCGGGGCAGCCTTGAGCGCAACCGCGACGAATCCCGCTGCGACCATGACGATCCCGACCACCCAGAGCCCGAGCTTCTCGGTGCCGGTCAGGTCGGTGAGCCAACCGGTGATGTAGGGCCCGAGGAAGCCCGCCGTGTTGCCGATGGAGTTGATCAGGGCGATACCGGCGGCGGCTGCCGCCCCGGACAGGAACATCGTGGGCAGCGGCCAGAAGGTGGGCAGGGCCGCGCAGATGCCCATGGTGCAGATGGTGACCGCGACCATCGCCGTGAAGGGCGAATGGAGGTAGAGCGCAACGGGGATCGCGACACCGCCGATGATGGCCGGCAGCGCCACGTGCCACACCCGCTCGCGGGTGCGGTCTCCGTGCCAGGAGCACAGGACCATCGCGATCGCACCGAACGCGAACGGGATCGCCACGATGAGCCCCTGCTGGAGGACGCTGAAGTCGGTGTCGAAGGTCTCGGCGAAGCCGGCGACGATCGTGGGCAGGAAGAAGCCCACGGCATACAGGCCGTAGACGATGCCGAAGTAGACGAACGCGAGCGCCCAGATGCGCGGCTGCAGCAGTGCCTTCTTGATCGGGTAGTGGTAGCGGCGGGCGGTCTGCTCGTGTTCGGTGTCCATCTCGTGCTGCAACCAGGCGCGCTCGTCGTCGGCCAGCCACGTCG
>CAYRLV010000171.1:0-7714 GCA_964425155.1 uncultured Ornithinicoccus sp.
CGGTTGCCGTCCGGGTCACTGAAGTAGACGAACCGGCCCCAGGGCTGCTCGTCCACGTCGCTGACCTCGATGCCGCGTCCGGTCAGCTCCGCCCGGACGGCGTCTGCGTCGGGGATCACCATCTGCAGGTTGTCCAGCGACCCGGGGGTCATCGCCGTCAGGCCCTTGCCCAGCGCGATCGAGCAGGCCGACCCGGGCGGGGTCAGCTGCACGAAGCGCACCTCCTCGCTGACCGTGTGGTCGTGGTCGGCGTTGAACCCGACGGTGACGTAGAAGTCCTTGGCCCGGTCGACGTCGCTGACCGGGACGGCTACCAACTCCAGTTTCATCTCCATGTGTTCCACGCTAGAGCCAGCTCCGGTCAGATACTGTCCGGAACCCCGGTTCTTCGCTCGACGGGGGCGACCGACTGTCGGTGTCGGGTGACACGATCGTGGGGTGGCTGAGCGACCCCTGGTGCCGGAGGCATGGGTGGACCGCATCGGGGCGGTGCTGGAGTCGTTTCCGCGGTGCGAGCGCGAGGACGCCTGGGTCGGTGTGCGCTGGCGGGTCGGCCAGGCGACGGTGGCGCACGTGTTCGGCGGCGAGGACCAGCTGTTCCGCGTCACCTTCCGCGCCGAGCCGGACGAGGTGATGGCGCTGGAGCACCTCGGCCCGCCGTACTTCCGCAGCGAGTGGGGCCGCAACGTCGTGGGCGTCTACCTCGACGCGGACACCGACTGGCAGGAGCTGGCCGAGCTGCTCACCGACTCCTACTGCGTGCAGGCCCCGGCGCACCTGGCGGGTCTGGTCGACCGGCCCCCTGCCGAGGGTCAGCCGGCCGGCGCGCCCGACTGATCGGCTGTGCCACGATCGAGCCATGACCGAGCAGGCGATGACCCGACGGGCGAGATCGTTCGAGCGGGGCGCCTCGGCCTATGACCGGTTGCGGCCGGAGTTCCCGGAGCCGATGTTCGACGACCTCGTGCGTGCGGCGGGCGACCGTCTGGACGCAGCGGTGCTCGAGATCGGCGCCGGCACCGGGCGAGCCACGCTCCCCCTCGCCCGCCGGGGCGCGCGGATCCAGGTGATCGAGCCCTCGGCCGACATGCTGCGCGTCCTGGCCCAGCGGCTCGCCGACGAGAGGCTGCAGGAGCGGGTCCAGCTTCGCCGAGCCACCTTCGAGGAGCTCTCGCCCCAGGACGGCCCCTTCGGGGTCGTCGTCGCGGCGCAGTCCTTCCACTGGGCCGATCCGCAGACCCGGTGGCGGCGGCTCGCCGGACTGCTGGGGTCGGACGGCCTCGCGTTCCTGTGCTGGAACGGTTGGCGACTCCGGCCCGACGCGCACGACCTCGACGCGGTCCGCGAGCTCTACCAGCGCCACGGCCCGGACCTGGTCCCCGACATCGACGACGAGCGCAGCCTCACGGGCTGGGCGCAGACGGAGATGGCGGCCGAGCCCCTGCTCGAGGAGGCGAATGCGACCCACTACTCCTGGGACTGGACCCTTCCGGTCGACGACTACCTCGCGCTGCTGTCCACCACCTCGCAGTATGCGGTCGCCGAGCCACCCGTCCGCGACCTCCTCTTCGAGGGGCTCCGGGGCGTCCTCGGCAACCCGGTGCGCCTCGACGGACGCACCCTGCTCCTGACCGTTCGCCCGTCCGGCCAGGATCTCAACCGGTCAGCTGCTCCAGCAGCCACGAGGGACCGACCGACGATCCGCCCGCCGTCGTGATCCGTTCGCGCAGTGCCCGATCGGCGGTCACCACGACGACGTCATCGCCCCCGGCCGTGTGCCGTCGCACCTGCTCCACGATCTCGTCGTCGCCGGAGCCGGCGGCGTGGACGGTCCGGACCGTGCCCACCTCTCCCTCCGGCTGACCCGGTCTGGCTCGCCCCTCGAGGACCAGCACACAGACGTCGAACCCCAGGTCTGCCTTCACGAGCGCCCCGTGCAGCCGCTGCGCCGCACCCGCCCGGTCGCGCCACCAGCCGTCCGGGCGGCTGCCGACCACGTTCGCCCCGTCGACGATGAGCACGCGCACGGACGCCAGCGTAGGCGAGCCACGCCATACGTCTCCTTCCCGCGGCGGTCGCTGTGCCACACGAAGGTGAGCTGCGAGGCGGCGCCGATGACTTGCGCCCGCACCGCTGGTCGGTATGAGGTGTCCGGACCAACGCTCGCGCCGTCACCGGGCGACGCGCGCACCGACGGAGGGTGTGACGAGATGGCCCGTGTGGTGATGCACGCGGTGGTGTCGGTGGACGGCTTCATCGCCGACGACCACGACGACGTGGGTCCGCTGTTCGAGTGGTACTGGGGTGGCGACCAGGAGCTGGTGGAGGGCGGAGGCTTCAAGGTCTCCCGGGCCTCGGCCGACTACACCCGACCGATGTGGGAGGACGTCAGGGTGACGGTGGTCGGGCGGCGCCTGTTCGACCAGACCGACGGGTGGGGCGGCTCCCCTCCGGCCGGCGAGCACGTGGTCGTCGTGACGCACCGTCCCAAGCCGGACGGTTGGGAACCGCGACCCACGACCGAGGGCCTGCACCCGGGCGCGGCCGCGTCCTACGACTTCATCGGGGACGTGGCGCAGGCGATCGCCCGGGCGAGGGAGTTGGCCGGGGAGGGCACCGTCGCCCTGACGGCCGGCGACGTCGGCGGGCAGGCGCTGGCGCTCGGGCTGGTGGACGAGGTGGCCATGGACGTCGTGCCGGTGGTGTTCGGGTCGGGCAAGCGGTACTTCGGATCGCTCGACGGGCAACGCCTGCTCGAGGATCCGGACACCGTCATCCAGGGCGACCGGGTGCTGCACCTGCGTTACCGGGTCCGCCGCTGAGCGCCTGGTCGAGGTCGCGCCAGAGGTCGGTCGGGTGCTCGCAGCCGACGGAGAGGCGCAGCAGGCCCGGCGGGAGGTGCGTCTGGCCGGGGATGGCGGCGCGGCGTTCGATGGTGGACTCGACCCCGCCGAGACTGGTGGCGTGGTGGATGACCCGCACCGATCGGCATACGGCGTCGGCGTTTTCGGCACCACCACGGACGTCGAAGGATACGACCGCGCCGAAGCCGGTCATGAAGCGTGCCGCGGTGTCGTGCGTCGGGTGGTCGGCGCGGCCGGGATAGCGCACCACCTCGACCTGCGGGTGGTCGGCGAGACGGTCGGCCAGCTCGGCAGCCGAGGCGCTGCCCTGGCGGAGTCGCAGGCCCATCGTGCGCGCCCCGCGGACCGCGAGGTAGGCCTCGAGCGCGCCGGGTGTCGCGCCGGCCAGCTCGCGGCGGGTGCGCATTTGCCCGGCCAGTTCCTCCGTGGCCGCGACCACGGCGCCGAACAGCAGGTCGGAGTGGCCGCCGAGGTACTTCGTCGCGGAGTGCATGACCAGGTCGGCGCCCAGCTCGAGCGGTCGCTGGGCCAGCGGCGTGGCGAAGGTGCTGTCGACGGCGACCAGCGCCTTCGTGCCGCGCGCCGCGTCGCAGATCGTGGGCAGGTCGGCCACCGCGAGCAGGGGGTTGGACGGCGACTCCAGCCAGAGCAGGTCCGCGTCACCGGCGAGCTCCACCCACCGCGGGGTGTCCTCCACCGCAACCCGTATGACGTGCCAACGCCCTTGTGCCGCACCGGCATCCGCCAGCCCGGCCACCCCCTGGTAGCAGTCGTCACCGAGCACGACGGTGGAACCGACCGGCAGGAGGTCGAAGACCGCGGCCGCGGCCGCCATGCCCGAGGCGAACGAGGTCGCGTGGCCACCCTCCAGACCGCCCAGCAGCTCCTCGAACGCCTCCCAGGTCGGGGTCGCGTCGTCGCGGCCGTAGGAGCGCCCGGAACCCAGCCGGAAGTTCGACGCCAGCACCGGAGGAACGTTGAGCGGGGACCCGGGTGTCGGCGCCCCGCGACCCGCCACGATGGCCCACGTCTCGGGCTCCACCTCGTCCCGCTGCACCATGGTGCGAACGATAGAGATCGGTGCTGCTCGACACCACGGTCGGGTTGGGCGCGGCGGATATTCGCCTGAGCCGCCGGGGCGCATGTGGTTGGCTGACGGACATGCACACCCCAGTGGGCGACGCCACGGTGGAGTACGTCGAGCACGGGACCGGGCGACCGGTGCTGGTGCTGCACGGAGCGGGGGTCGACCACCGCGAACCGGAGGCGTGCTTCGAGCCGGCCTTCGAGGGCGTGAGCGACTACCGACGGATCTACCCGGACCTGCCGGGCATGGGCCGAACGACCGCGCCCGACACCGTGCAGAGCGCGGAGGACGTCCTGGCCCTTCTCCTCGAGTTCGCGGACGAGGTCGCCGGTGACGACTACCTGCTGATCGGCCACTCGGCCGGCGGCTACTACGCGCAGGCGATGGCGCGTCGCCACCCGGACCGCGTGGCCGGCCTGGCGCTGGTCTGTCCCTTGCTCCCGGGCGGAGGGGACGTGCCCGAGCACCGCGTCGTGGTCAGCACGGGCGAGATCGGCGACGACGGCTTTCGCGACTACTTCGTGATCCACACGCCGGAGATGCTCGCGCGCTACGAGCGGCACGTCGCCCCGGCGGCCGAGCTGGTCGACTGGTCGGCGCTCGAGCGGATCGGCGAGCGGTGGGAGCTCACCGCCGAACCGGACCGGGCGTTCGACGGGGCGACGTTGATCCTCGCGGGACGGCTGGACTCGACCGTCGGTTACCGTGCCGCGGCGGACCTCCTCGACCGCTACCCGCGAGCCACCCTGACGGTGCTCGACGACGCCGGGCACGCCCTACCCCACGAGCGGCCTGGGCCGTTGCGCGCACTCATCGAGGACTGGTTGACCCGCGTGGAACGGTCGTCCTGAGCAGACCACCGTCTGGAGGAGATCCGCGTCAGGGCAGATCTGCGAGGGCGCGGGGATCCAGGATCCGGATGACCCCAGCCTCGTGGGCGAGGTATCCCTTCTCGCCCAGCGCCGCCAGAGTGCGAGCGACGACCTCCCGCACCGTGCCGACGTGGTCGGCCAGCTCCTGATGGCTGGCACGCACCACGAGAGCGTCACCACGCTGCGAGTCGGCCGCGAGGTCCACCAGGTGGCGAGCCAGCCGGCGACGCACGGGCCAGAACGCGTTGCGGGCCAACTCGTGCAACAAGCCGTCGACGCGAGTGGCGAGTTCCTCGGCCATCCAGAGACCCACCCGCGGGTCGCGCTGTGCCAACGCCGGCAAGACGCCCGGACGGGTGGACACCACGACGACGTCAGTCACCGCCTGCACGAACACCGGCGCCGACCCCGAGACCGCCACGGGAACACCGAGGACATCACCACGGCGGGCGTAGCGCACCGTGACCTGCCGGCCCCCTTCCGACGTCATCGAGACCCGCAGCAGCCCCTCGACCGCCAGGTGCATCCCGGCCACCTCACCGGGTCGGTACAAGACGCCGCCGGCAGCGGCGCGCACGAACGTATGGCCGTCCAGCAGCCGGGTCAGCGCCTCGGCCGGCAGCCGGGACAAGGGCCCGGCGGCCGCCGCGGCCCGCGCGTCCACCTGCATGTCCGCAGCATCGCAGCAGCGACCGCGCGACAAAAGTCACGTGAGCGCGGACCGAGGTCACAGCGCCACCGGATCCGGCGACGGAGTGTGGAGTCCACCGCCGCCACCCGGGCGGCATCGAATCTCGGGAGCATCCACCATGACCGTCCCTCTCGCCACCGACGCGACCACCACCCGGCCGACCGTCGTGACCGTCCCCTGCTTCTCCGGCGCCCCGTGGGCGCTGGAGGAACTCACCCCGCTCGCCGAATGGCCGCTGCGCACCATGACGTTGCCCGACGGAGTCGACAGCGTCGAGGCGTATGCCGACTACGTCACCGAGCAGGTCGCCGACCTCGACGACTACGTCCTGGTCGGCGACAGCTTCGGCGCGGTCGTCGCAC
This sequence comes from uncultured Ornithinicoccus sp., assembly GCA_964425155.1. Lineage (GTDB taxonomy): Bacteria > Actinomycetota > Actinomycetes > Actinomycetales > Dermatophilaceae > Segeticoccus. Next base: position 5,877 of record CAYRLV010000171.1, read on the forward strand.
TCGGGGTGGCGGTCCGTCAGCCCGCAGCGCTGAGCGCCCTGGTCGTCTCGGGTGGGTTCGCCGCCAACCCGGTCACCAGTCGGATCGGTCGCGCAAAACTCGGCGCGGCAAGGTTCCTGCCCGGTCCGCTGTACCGGCAGCTCACCCTCCGGTTGCACGCCGCGTCCCTCGCGAGTCCCTACGACGCCGAGGGCGACCACCCACTGAGCAGGCAGGAGACCGCCGCCCTGTTCCGTGAACACACCCCGTGGCGGTCCTACACGGCCCGGACCAAGGCGGCCTTCTCCGCCGACTACCGCAGCCGGCTGGGGCGCATCGAGGTGCCCACCCTGATCCTCACTCCGGAGCACGACACCCTGATCGGTGCGGACGCGGCCGCCATCCTGCGCCGCGGTGTCCCGGACGCGGTCGAGCACGTCGTCCCGCGCACCGGCCACATGCTCCGCTTCACCCACCCGGTCACCTACGCCGAGCAGATCGCGACCTTCCTGCGCACGCGGCTGCCCACGCCGACGGCCGCCGCCTGACACCTATCGCGGCAGGGCGGCGTTGCGCGACCGGTCGTGGTAGTCCACCGCGAAGGACAGCTCCGGATCGCAGTGCAGTTCCCAGTAGCGGTCGCGGATCCGCGCGGTCAGCGATCCGGGCTCACCGGCACCGAGCGGTGCCCCGTCGAGGCTGGCAACCGGCATCACGCCACCTGCGGTGCTGGTCAGGAAGATCTCGTCGGCACGGTAGAGGTCGCCGACCGGCACGTCACCGACGTGCACGGGGACGCCCAGACCCTCGGCGATCTCGATGGCGGTCTTGCGGGTGATGCCCAGCAACACACCGCGCTCCGGCGTCGTCAGGACGCCGTCGACCAGCGCAAACACGTTGAAGCCCGGCCCCTCGGTGACCAGCCCGTCGCCGTCGGTGAGGACCGGCAGCGACGCGCCTCGGTCGTACGCCTCATACAGGCCGCGGATCAGGTCGCCCCAGTGGAAGTTCTTCACCGTCGGGTCCACCGCGCCGGGCGGGATGCGGCGGGTGTTGCGCGCGACGACGATGTCGGCGCCGCCCTGGTCCTGCACGTCGGGGCCGACGAGCCAGACGTAGGGGATGGCGTAGGCGTAGAGGCGCGGGGTGAGCTGCCGCGGGTCGCGCTGGCCGGCAGCGGGGACGCCGCGGGTGACGACGACCTCGACGTAGGCGTCCTGCAGCCCGGAACGGCGGACGGTCTCGACCATGATCTCGCGGATCTCCTCGCGCGCGGCGGGCGGCATCATCCGCAGCCGTTCGAGGCCGCGGAAGAGCCGGTCGAGGTGGTCGTCCAGCCGGAAGAACCGGCCGCGCCAGACTCCGACCACGTCGTAGGTCAGGTCGGACCGGACGAAGCCGGTGTCGAGGATCGGGATCCGCGCCTCGGCGATCGGCACGTATTCGCCCTCGATCCAGGCGCATCCGCTGCTGAACGGGTGGTGGTCATCCGGCATGCCGTGCCTACCTCTCGGGCGGGGTCACTCCTGACTCGCCAGTATCCCCGGTCGCGCTGTCCATGGGCGTCGCTGGCCCCGACTCGACGCGCAGCACACGGAGCCGTGCCGGGCGGCAACTCACGCTGGCATTACTTCTCGACACGCCGCACGACACACCGGTCGGCAGCCTGCTCTCCGAAGTAATGCCAGCGTGACTTGCGAGAAGTCGGAGTCCGGCCCGTCAGCGAGAGCGATCCTCGCGGAAGGCCGCCGCCACCTCGATCAACCGGTCGTTGGCCTCGGTCTCCGCCACCGAGCAGCGGCAACCCTCGCCGGCGAACGGCCGCACCGTGAGCCCCGCCTCGTCCGCCGCCGCCGCGA
>CAYRLV010000172.1:0-7681 GCA_964425155.1 uncultured Ornithinicoccus sp.
CGTCGTATAGCGTGACGGCGCGGGCACTCAACCGACGCCGGGCGCCGGGGCGACGACGGAAGCGAGGTGAGCCGTGGGCTCGAGATGGGCCAAGGCCGCGCTGGTCGTGGCCGCCGTCGTGGTCGCGCTGGTGATCGGCAGCCAGTGGCCGACCACCGCGCCGAGCGGCTCCGACCGCTCCGCCCCGACCGGAAGCGTGACCACGCACCCGACGAGCCCCTCCTCGACCACCAGCCCCACCCCGAGCGCACCCGGCACCCGGTCAGCCGCGCACGCCACCCCGTCGCAGGGGCGAGCGACGACCGGGGCGACCTCGCCGCGGGAGGCGAGGCCGCGGCATACGCCCATGGCCGACCCACCCGCGCCCTCCCCGACCACCTCGCCGGAGTCGGCACGTCCCGCGTCCGCCCGGGCGCGGGCGGCCTTCGCCCGGATGAGCCTCGAGCAGCGGGTGGGGCAGCTGTTCATGGTCGGCACCCCGGCCACCGGCGCGGACGCCTCGATCGCCCACGACATCGCCGACCTGCACGTCGGCAACGTGATCCTCACCGGGCGCAGCTCGCTCGGCGTCGACGCGACCTCCCGGGTCACCAAGGACCTGCAGGCGCGCGCCACCCACCGCGCCACGGCCGGGGTGCCCCTGCTGGTCTCCGTCGACCAGGAAGGCGGGGCGGTGCAGGTGCTCAGCGGTCCGGGGTTCTCCCGTATGCCGTCCGCCGTCACCCAGGGCGGCTGGTCACCGCGGGAGCTGCGGTCCCAGGCGCGCGTCTGGGGCGGGCAGCTGGCGGCGGCCGGCGTGACCGTCAACCTGGCGCCGGTGATCGACACCGTGCCGGCCGGGACGTCGCGCAGCAACGCCCCGATCGGTGCCTTCGGCCGGCAGTTCGGCAGCGACCCGGGTGCCGTCTGGAGCCACGGTCAGGCGTTCGCCGGCGGGATGGCTGCGGCCGGGGTGGCGCCCACGGTCAAGCACTTCCCGGGGCTCGGCCGGGTCACCGGCAACACCGACACCACGGCCGGGGTGACCGACCACGCGACCACGACCAGCGAGGTGACGGGCGGTCCGTTCGCCTCGGCGGTGGCGCAGCGGGCGCCGATCGTCATGGTGTCGACGGCCGTCTACGACCGGATCGACCCGGACCACCCGGCGGCCTTCTCCCGCCGCGTCGTCACCGGCCTGCTGCGGGACCGGCTCGGCTACGGCGGTGTCGTGATCAGCGATGACCTGGGTGCTGCCCAGCAGGTGGCCGCGTGGTCGCCGGGGGAGCGCGCGACGCAGTTCATCGGCGCCGGGGGAGACCTCGTGCTCACCGTCGGCGGGCCGGTCGTCGACCCGATGGTGTCGGCGGTGGTCGACAAGGCCCGGTCCGACCCCGCCTTCCGGGCGAAGGTGAACGCGGCCGCGTTGCGGGTGCTCGAGCTCAAGCACGCGCAGGGCCTGCTGACGCGCTGACGCCTGGGCGGGGCCCGTGTCGTGCTGACCGGTGCCGCCGGACCCGCCCGACGCCACGAGTGGCACAGTTCCCGACGAGTGGCACACCTCTACCTGTGCCGCTCGTCGGGAACTGTGCCGGTGGAGGGGTCCGTCAGGCCGCGAGCAGCTCCTCGCTCAGCTGCCAGAGCCGGCGCGCGGACTGCGGGTCCAGCGCGTGCGAGGCCACCTCGGACGGGATCTGGTCCGCCGTGAGCGGCCTGGGCTCGTCGTCGACCGGCGAGATGTCGTTGTCCTTGAGGTAGACCCCGCCGACCCCGTCGAGCAGGGGGCTGGCGGCCGCGAACACGATGGTGCTGGCGCCCTGCGGCACGGTCTTCTTGCCGCGCTCGGGGTCGATGATCGGCCGGCCGGACTCGTCGACGAGTCCCATGGCCCGCAGCCCATCGGCGCCGGCTGCGCTGTTCAGGCTGGTGCCGACGACGACGCCCGGGTGCACGGCGAAGGCGCGGATCCCGTCCTGCGCCGCGCGGGCATCCAGCTCGACCGTGAACAGCACGTTCGCGGTCTTGGACTGGGCGTAGGCCAGGTTCGGGTCGTAGCCGGTGTCGAAGTGCGGGTCGTCCCAACGGATGTCCGAGAACCGGTGCGCACCCGAGGTCACGGTGACGACACGCGCGCCGTGGGCGGCACGCAGGGCCGGAAGCAGGCCGCGGGTCAGCTGGAAGTGGCCGAGGTGGTTGGTCGCGAACTGCACCTCGTAGCCGCGGGCGTCCCGGACGAGTTGCCCCGGCGCGGGGACCCCGGCGCAGTTGACCAGGACGTGCAGGGGGCGGCCGGAGTCGAGCCATCGCGCGGTGAACGACTCGATCGAGCGGGGGTCGAGCAGATCGAGCCGCTCGATCTCGACCCCGTCGATCCCGGCCAGCGCCGCCGCAGCCCGGTCGGGGTCGCGGGATCCCACGGTCACGGCGGCCCCGGCCCGGCGGAGCGCCCGCGTCGCCTCCCGTCCCAGGCCGGTGTGGCCGGCCGTGACGATGACGTTGGTGCCGGACAGGTCGACTCCCGCGAGCACCTCGTCGGCGGTCGTCGCGGCGGTGAAGCCGGTCCCGAGCGGGTGCTGGGGCGGGTCGGTCCGGTCGTCGGTCTGCTGGGTGGTCAACTGCTGGGTCGGGTGCGGCGTCATGGTGCGAGTCCTTTCCGGGTGGAGGTCAGGCGGCAACGCGGGTGTCGGCGGTCGCGGGTGCCGCCTCCGTGCCGTATGCTTCAGTCGAAGCGGAACGACATTCCGGAACTATACGGAATCCGATTCCGGTTACGCAAGCCCTTCCCGCGTGGCCGGGAGCGGGCACCGACCGACCAGAAGCCAGGAGGAGGGACCGTGCCGGGAGCAAGCGCCTCGCCGGGCTCGGACGCGGCGCAGTCGCGTGGGTCGACGGCGGCAGCGCCGGCCACGCCGCCTCGGCGCCGGCGGGCCGACGCGCAGCGCAACGTCGCGTCCCTGCTCGACGCGGCCCGGGAGGTGTTCCACAGCTCCGGCGTGGACGCCCCGGTGAAGGAGATCGCCGACCGGGCCGGCGTCGGCGTCGGCACGCTCTACCGGCACTTCCCCAAGCGTTCCGACCTGGTGCGCGCGGTGTTCCAGCAGGCCGTGGACGAGTGCGCCGCGGAGGGGCCGGCCCTGGCCGCGGCCCACGAGCCCGGCGAGGCGCTGACCCGCTGGGTGCAGCGCTACACCGAATTCCTCGCCACCAAGCGGGGACTCGCCAGCGCCCTGCACTCCGGCGACCCGGCCTTCGAGGCCCTGCCCGACTACTTCCTGGCGCACCTCGAACCGACCCTGGCCGCCCTGCTGGACGCGGCGCGCGCCAGCGGTGCCGTCCGCTCCGAGATCAGCGCCAAGGACCTCCTGTATGCGGTGGCGAGCCTGTGTGCGCCCGCCGCCGACGCAGGGGCCGACTACACCCGGCGCACGGTCGGGCTCCTGCTGGACGGACTGCGGGCGGACGCGGAGGCCCGCTGACGGCGGGCCGTTCCGGCGAGCCCAACCGCGCGAGCGGCACAGTTCCCGACGGGTGGCACAGGTAGAGCTGTGCCGCTCGTGGCGAACTGTGTCACTCGTGCCCGGGTCAGCGCGCGGCGTCGGAGAACTGCTGGCGCCCCAGCACCCCGAGCAGCTCGAGCTTGTCCGCGGCGTCGGTGTGCGGGGCGGCGGTGAGCACGAGCAGGGCCTGCGACTGGTCCTGCGTGAACAGCACCTGGCAGTCCAGCTCGATCGCGCCGACCTCCGGATGGAGCAGCGTCTTGTGGTCCGCGAACCGCACGGCAGCCTCGTGCCGCTCCCAGATCTCGACGAACTCCGCGCTCTCCCTCTCCAGCGCCCGCACCAGCTCTCCGGCGCGCGAGTCGGGGCCCAGCACGCCATACGCGGCACGCAGGTTCGCGACCTGGGCACGGCTCTGGCGGTCGCGGTCGTCCTCCGGGTAGAGGAGCCGCTCGGAGGGGTCGGTGAACCAGCGGTAGAACTCGCTGCGGGCCAGACCCTCGTATGCCGACCGGTCGCCGAGCAGCGCCACCGCCAGGCGGTTCTGCTCCAGCGTCTCGCCGAGGTGGGACAGGATGAGCGCTGGAGTGTCGTCGAGGCGGTCGAGCACGCGCAGCAGCGGGGGAGCCACGTGGCTCGCGTCGGTGACCTGGTCCGGCGCGTTGCGGCCGGCGACCCGGAACAGGTAGTCGCGCTCGTCTCGGGTCAGGCGCAGCGCGCGGGCGAGGGAGGCCAGCATCTGCTCGCTCGGCTGCGGTCCACGGCGTTGTTCCAGCCGGGTGTAGTAGTCCGTCGACATCAGGGCGAGCGTCGCCACCTCTTCGCGCCGCAGCCCCGGGGTCCGGCGGCGTGCGCCCACGGGAAGCCCGACGTCGTCCGGGTGCAACTCCTCCCGGCGCCGTCGCAGGAAGTCCGCCAGGGCCGCTCGATCCACCGGCCCAGTATCTGCCCCACGCCCGCGCGCAGCCAGGGATCGCGGATCCCCCGATGACTGCTCTCTGCCGGGAGCGGGTCGACGGCGTGAGGCTGGACGCATGAACATCTCAGGAAACACCGTCTTCATCCCCGGATCCACCAGCGGCATCGGACTCGAGCTCGCGCTGGCCCTGCAGGCCAAGGGCAACACCGTCGTCATCGGCGGCCGCCGCGCCGAGCTGCTCGACCGGATCGCCACCGAGCACCCCGGCCTCGACACCGTGCAGATCGACACCACCGACCCGGCGAGCATCGAGCAGGCCGCCAAGGAGGTGCTCACCCGCCACCCCGATCTCAACGTGCTGGTGCCGATGGCCGGCATCATGCGGGTCGAGGACTGGCACCGGCCGGACACGTTCCTGGAGTCCGCCGAGTCGATCGTCACGACCAACGTGCTCGGGCCGATCCGGCTGATCGCCGCCTTCGTCGAGCATCTGCAGGGCCGGCCGGACGCCACCATCCTCACCGTCTCGTCGGGCCTGGCGTTCGCGCCGCTGGCCGCGACCCCGAGCTACAACGCCTCGAAGGCGGCCATCCACATGCTCAGCGAGTCGATCCGGCTGCAGCTGGCCGACACCTCGGTGCGGGTCCTCGAGCTGGTGCCCCCGGCGGTGCGCACCGCGTTGCTGCCGGGGCAGCAGGAGAGCGAGTTCGCGATGCCGCTGGACGAGTTCGTGGCGGAGGTGGTCGCGCTGCTCGAGACGCAGCCGGACGCCACGGAGATCCAGGTCGAGCGGGTGAAGGTTTTGCGCTACGGCGAGGTTCGCGGCGACTACGACCAGGTGGTCGCGACGCTCAACCGGGCCGACCCGCACGGCAGGACGCCGGCGTCGCGCTGACGCCGGTGAGGAGCGGGGCGTCCGGACCGACGAGTGGCACAGTTCCCGACGAGCGGCACAGGTAGAGGTGTGCCACTCGTCGGGAACTGTGCCACTCGTGCGGCGGGCCCGACGGTGCGTGGGGGGGCCGATCAGGCGGGTGGGGCGGACTCGGCCTCGGCGGGACGGCGCTCCTCGGGCTCCGGCAGCTGGTTGCGGTGCCGCCGCAGCAGCAGGGCCCACCGGCCCGCGCGGCCACGCGACTGACCGGCCAGGTCGGTGCCGGTGACCTCGGTGCCGGGGTCGCGCACCGCGCGCACCGCCGCCTTGGACACCGGGCCCACGCCCTCGCCGCGCCGCCGGTCCGGCGTGCGGTCGGTGTCGACGCTGGTCAGGCCGAGCGCGGCGCACACGCTGGGCAGCACCGCCGACGCGGCCCGGGCGTAGCCCGCCGGCGAGGGGTGGAACCGGTCCACGCTGAACAGCTCCTCCGGCCGCTCCACGAAGTCCGGCCCGATCAGGTCGCCCAGCGACACGGTGCGCCCGCCCGCCTCGACCACGGCCACGGTCTGCGCGGCCGCCAGGTCACGGCTCCACCGCCGCGCGATCTGCCGCAGCGGCGGCGCGATCGGCCGCACCGCGCCCAGGTCGGGGCAGGTGCCGACCACGACCTCCGCCCCGGCGTCCCGGAGCGCGGTCACGGCCTCGGCGAGGTGGCCGACCGCCAGCACCCGGTCGAGCCGGTGCGTCACGTCGTTGGCGCCGATCGAAATGAGGGCCACGTCCGGGTGGGGCACCCGGTCGAGGCCCTCGCGCACCTGGCCGTCGAGGTCGGGCGACTTGGCGCCGCTCACCGCCACGTTGACCAGGTCGACGCTGCGGCCGGACAGGGCAGCGACACCGGCCGCGGTGATCGCCCCGATCGTCTGTTCCGGGCGCTCGCACCCGATGCCGGCCGCCGAGCTGTCGCCGAGCACCAGCATCCGGAACGGCTCGCCGCTCCCGTGCCCGTAGTGCCCGTCGTCGTCGGGTGCCCCGTCGAACGGCTGCCCGACGGCGCGCCGCGCCAGGGTCGCCTCGACCTTGAGCACGCCGTAGCCGAGCAGCCCGAGTGCCCCGGCGCTCGCCGCTCCCAGCCCACCGCCGAACGCCGCGGTCGCGGCGATCCTGCGCGCTCGTCTGGCCCGTCCCATGCCCTCGCCTCACGTGGTGTGCGTGCGTGTCCCCGACGCACATGGTCTCCTTCTCACCGTAACCCGGAGGCCCCGTCACTTGTCGCGCGGTTATCGGCGGGGGAGGGCCGACGGGGGCGAGGTCGGCAGGGTGGTGAGCACCCCGCATACCTGGACCGTCGAGGCACGCGAGCACCCACCTGACCGCAGCCGGGAGCGCCGGGTGAGGAGCCGGCATACCGACTGATCTGCGACGATGAGCCCGTGAAATACGCCGAGCACATCGCCGACCTGGTGGGCAACACGCCCCTCGTCAAGCTGCAGTCCGTCGTCAAGGACTTCGAGGGCGGCGACATCGCCGCGACCGTCCTCGCCAAGGTGGAGTACCTCAACCCCGGCGGCTCCGTGAAGGACCGCATCGCGCGCAAGATGATCGAGGCCGCGGAGGAGTCCGGCGAGCTGAAGCCGGGCGGCACGATCGTCGAGCCGACGTCCGGCAACACCGGTGTCGGGCTGGCGCTGATCGCCCAGCGCAAGGGCTACGACTGCGTCTTCGTCTGCCCCGACAAGGTGAGCGAGGACAAGCGTGCCGTGCTGGAGGCGTATGGGGCGCGCGTCGTCGTGTGCCCGACGGCCGTCGCGCCGGAGCACCCCGACTCCTACTACTCGGTGAGCGACCGGCTGGTCACCGAGATCGAGGGCGCGTGGAAGCCGGACCAGTACTCCAACCTCAACGGGCCGGCTTCGCACTACGAGACGACCGGCCCGGAGATCTGGGCGGACACCGACGGGCAGGTGACCCACTTCGTCGCCGGCATCGGCACGGGCGGCACGATCACCGGCACCGGCCGCTACCTGCGCGAGGTGTCGGAGACGCGCGAGGGCGGCCGGGTGCGCGTGGTGGGCGCCGACCCGGAGGGCTCGGTCTACTCCGGCGGCACCGGCCGGCCCTACCTGGTCGAGGGCGTCGGTGAGGACTTCTGGCCGCGGGCCTACGACCCGAAGGTCGTCGACGAGGTCATCGCGGTCAGCGACAACGACTCGTTCTGGATGACCCGGCGGCTGGCCCGCGAGGAAGGGCTGCTGGTGGGTGGCTCGTGCGGTATGGCGGTCGTCGCCGCCCTGCGCGCGGCTCGCGACCTGCCCGCGGAGGCGGTCGTCGTGGTCGTGCTGCCGGACAGCGGGCGCGGCTACATGTCCAAGATCTTCAGCGACGACTGGATGTCGTCCTACGGCTTCG
>CAYRLV010000173.1:0-4439 GCA_964425155.1 uncultured Ornithinicoccus sp.
CGGCGCCCGAGCATCCGCCACTGCATCGGCGACAGGTCCTGCGCCTCGTCGACGAGCACGTGAGCATATTCGGCCGGCCGCTCGATCCTGCCGCGCAGCAACCGTGCCCGCGCGTCCTGCGGCGCCCGCTCGCCGCGGACCGTCGCCGGCTCGGGGTCGGAGCCGTGCGCCCGCAGCGGTGACACGTGGTACTGCGAGACGTCGTCGAGCTCCTCGATCTGGTAGAAACCGCGTTCCTCCGCCGGGGCCTCACGCCTCGGGCCGAGCCGGGTCGCGAGCTCGTCGATGAGGGCCGCGTCGGCCACCGACCACGACCCGGTCGCCAGGGCCTCGTCCATCGACCCGGCGAGCACCTCCGCCTGCTCCGGCGTCAGGACTCCTCGGGCGTACCGCGCGAGGCGCTCGCGGTCGGTCAACCACAGCAGCACCTCACGGGCGTCGAGCGGCCGCCACCACTCGCGGACGAAGGCGTCCACGTCGGCGTGGTCGGTGAACTTGTCGACGAACTCCTCCCGGTCGCCGCTGCGCACCGTGGCCCAGGCGGCCTCGGCCAGACCCTGGACCGCCGCCTCGGTGGCCAGGTTGCGCTGGTGGCTGCGCAGCACCTGGTCGCGCACCCGGGCCAGGTCGGCCGACTCCAGCCGGATCGCGTGCCCGCCCACGAAGGCGCGCAGCGTCCGAGGTGCCTCCGGTATGACGTCACGCGCCGCCCGCGCGAGCACCCGGCGGATGCGCAGCGAGCCCTTGATCGCGGCGGCCTCCGGCGCATCGAGGCGTTCCGCCGTGACGCCGTCGAGGACGTCGCCGAGGGACCGCAGCGACACCGATTCCTCGCCCAGCGAGGGGAGGACACGCTCGATGTAGGCGGTGTAGGCGGCCGACGGGCCCACCACGAGCACCCCGCCGGACTCGAACCGGCGACGGTCGGAGTAGAGCAGGTAGGCGGCCCGGTGCAGGGCCACCACCGTCTTGCCGGTCCCCGGCCCGCCGGTGATCTCGGTGATGCCCTTGGCGTCGGCGCGGATGGCCTCGTCCTGGTGCCGCTGGATGGTCGCGACGATGTCGTGCATCCGGGCCGTGCGGCTGCGGGTCAGTGCCGCCATCAGGGCGCCGTCGCCGACCACCACGAGGTCGTCGGGAGGGTCGGCCACCATGAGGTCGTCCTCGACGCCGATGACGCGGGGCCCACGGCAGCGCAGCACCCGGCGGCGCAGCACGCCGAGCGGGTCCACCGGCGTCGCGCGGTAGAACGGCGCCGCGGCGGGTGCGCGCCAGTCGATGACCAGCGGCTCGTAGTCGTCGTCGCGGACACCGAGCCGGCCGATGTAGCGGACCTCCCGGGGGTCCGGGCCGTCGTGCTCGAGGTCGAGACGCCCGAAGACCAGGCCCTCGTACTGCGTCTCGAGCGAGGCCCGACGGCGACCGGCCGTGTAGACGAGGGCGTCGCGCTCGAAGAGGCCGGCCAGCTCCTCCTCGCGGATGTCACCCGTCCGGTCCGTGCGGCCGCGGGACATCCCCTCCGCCTCGACCAGGCTGACGCGGTCCGTGGCCTTCTCCAGCTCGGTGTAGACGCGGTCCACGTGGGCCTGCTCGGCCTCGATCTCGGCTTGGACCTCAGGAGGGATCGACTCGGTGGTCCCCTCTTGCGAAACGTGTTGCGAAACGCTCACGTGCTCCCCTGGACTGCGGACGATCGACGGCGAGGCCTGCGTTGGCGCCCCCGTGGGGCACAGACACCGAACGCATGAGTCTAGTGCGCGTCGGGGCCTCGGCGGTCACGTTCCGACAACAAGGAAAGGTGATTCTCGCCCGCCTGGCGGCGGCCGCCCGGAGCGAGGATCAGACCCACCCCCGCCTGGTCGCGGCGATCCCGGCCTGGAACCGGGTGCGGGCGCCGAGTCGGTCCATCACCCCCCGCAGCCGTCGTTCGACGGTGCGCTGGGAGATGCCGAGCTGCCGGGCGATCGTCGCGTCCGAGGCGCCGGTGGCGAGCAGCGCCAGGATCTGCACGTCCCGGTCCTCCAGCGGACTGTTGCCGACCGCGCGCTCGACCGAGGTGCCCACCCGCCAGGCCTCGTCCACGGTGTTCGCGATGGCCTGGACGAGCGGCCCGGAGCGCACCAGCAGCGACCCGGCGCCGGACTCCTCGTGCGCGGAGACGTCCAGCACGGCGGACGACCGGTCGACCACGACGGCGGAGAACGGCGCCCGGGAGACGAACCGGAACGACTCGCCTCCCTCGGCCCGGGCGGCGAGCACCTCCCGGGCCTCGGGCAGGTCGAGGACGTCCACGACATACGTGCTGCGGAACTCCAGCGGTCGGCCCGAGGCGGAGTAGGCCCTTTCCCGGTGCGAGGCGATCGGTGCCCCGAACAGCCGCCGGGTGCGCACCGACAGGTCGCGCAGGCACCGCACGGAGTGCTGCGCGGTGGCGACGATCTCGGCCGTCGCGCTGTGCAGCTCGTCGATGCTGCCGAGCACGTAGAGCCGGTCGTCGCCGTGGAACGAGCTCCCTCCGTGGGCGTCGTGGAAGATCTGCGCGAGCTCGTGCGCCGAGGCCCGCACGGCGCGGGCCTGCCGCTCCAGCTCTCCGGCGTAGGCGGGCAGCGCGATGTCCGGGGCCACCGGCTGCCACGCCCCGTCGCCGCGCGGGACGATCAGGCCGCGGGTGAGCAGGGTCTCCAGCGCACGGTCGACGAGGTGCCCGGTCATCCCCTGGGCGACCAGCAGCGCGCGGGTGGCGTCCTTCTGCCGCAGGATGGCCAGGTAGACCCGGGTGACGAGCTGCTCCATCGCCTGCGCCGAGGCCGGGCTGGGGTCGGGGCCGGGGCCGGGGTCGGTCGGCACCGCAGGAGCGGCCTCCCGCTCGGCGGGTTCGTGCGACATGTGCGTCATCATAGGTGGCGGGTTTCCGACATTGACAGACTTCCGTCACGATTCGCGTGCGTTGCCACGGGGTGGTCTGCCATCGTGTGTCAGGCCGGTCCTTGACCGGTCGAACGCGAGCAGAGTCGCCAGTTCCCCCCACCGAGCGACCCCGCGTTCGAGGCGCGGTTCCCCCGGGAGATACCCCCCTGCCTCCCGGGGGAACCGTGCACCTTCGGCCCGCCGGTCCGCGTGACCCGACGCGCGCACTGTCACCTAGGCTCGTCGCCGTGAAGGTTCTCGTCTTCGGTTCCGGTGCCCGTGAGCACGCCCTCGTCCGAGCCCTCGCCGCCGACGCCGCCGTGGACGCGGTCGTCGCCGCCCCGGGCAACCCGGGCATCGACGCCGGTGCGCTCTGCCGCGAGCTCCCGGGTGCCCTCGAGGACACCGCTGGTATGGCGTCCCTCGCCACCGAGGTCGGCGCCGACCTGGTCGTCGTGGGACCCGAGGCGCCCCTGGTGGCCGGGGCCGCGGACGCCATCCGCGCCGCAGGGATCCCGTGCGTCGGGCCGTCGGCCGAGGCGGCCCGGCTGGAGGGCAGCAAGTCGTTCGCCAAGGAGGTCATGGCCGCCGCCGGGGTGCCGACCGCGCTCTCCCGGGTGTGCACGACCCTCGACGAGGTCGCCGACGCGATGGACGCCCTGGGCACGCCGCACGTGATCAAGGACGACGGCCTGGCCGGCGGCAAGGGCGTCGTCGTCACCGACGAACGCGGCCGCGCGCTGGCCCATGCCGCCCACTGCCTCGCCAAGGAGGGGGCCACCGTCGTGGTCGAGGAGTTCCTCGACGGCCCGGAGGTGTCCCTCTTCTGCCTGACCGACGGTGTCACCGTGGTGCCACTCGCACCTGCCCAGGACTTCAAGCGCGTCGGGGACGGCGACGAGGGCCCCAACACCGGTGGCATGGGGGCCTACTCGCCGCTCGGCTGGGCACCCGACGGGCTGACCGACCAGATCGTCGAGCGCATCGCCCAACCCACGATCGAGGTCATGCGGCAGCGCGGCACGCCGTTCGTCGGGGTCCTCTACGTGGGGCTGGCCATCACCGAGCGCGGGCCCCAGGTGGTCGAGTTCAACGCCCGGTTCGGCGACCCGGAGACGCAGGTCGTCCTGGCCCGGCTGCTCACCCCGCTCGGCACCCTCCTGCACGCCACCGCGACCGGGACCCTCGCGGACGTCCCGCCGCTGCGCTGGCGGGACGAGCACGCCGTCACCGTGGTGGTGGCCTCGAAGGGCTATCCCGAGTCGCCGCGGACCGGGGGCCGCATCGAGGGGGTCGACCAGGTGGGGGATGACGCCTACGTGCTGCACGCCGGCACCGCGCGAGACGGTGACGGCCAGCTCGTCTCCGCCGGCGGACGCGTGCTCTCCGTCGTGGCCCTGGGCGCCGATCTGGAGGAGGCCCGCGCGCGGGCCTATGCCGCGGTGGACCGGATCGAGCTCGAGGGCTCGCACCACCGCACCGACATCGCCCTCGCGGCGCAGCGCGGCGAGGTGTCCGTCCCGGCCTGACCC
>CAYRLV010000173.1:4539-6117 GCA_964425155.1 uncultured Ornithinicoccus sp.
CCGACGCGGACGGCAACCCCGGCCTCGTGCTGGCCGACGAGGTGCTGACACCCGACTCCTCCCGGTTCTGGCCGGCCGAGGGGTGGCAGCCGGGCCGCGCCCAGCCCTCATACGACAAGCAGTTCGTGCGGGACTGGCTGACCTCACCGGCGAGCGGCTGGGACCGGGGCTCGGGCACCCCGCCGCCGGCGCTGCCGGACGAGATCGTCGCGCAGACGCGCAGCCGCTACGTGGAGGCCTACGAGACCCTGACCGGCCGCACCTTCACCGCCTCGTGACCGACGCGAAGGAAGCGCTCGCTCGGGCTCGTGAGGCCCACGATCGGGCGACCGAGGCACTTCGCACGGCCGAGGCGGCGGTCCGCGCGGCCGGGGTCGAGGTGGCGCCGCACGTGGTCGACGAACTCACCGTCAAGCAGATCCGCGTCGTCGAGGACGACGGCACGCCGAGATTGCTGATCGGCAACGGCTCGGTGGTGCGAACCATCCCCGTCCGGGGGGTTGAGCACGAGCACCCCGGTCGATCGGGCGCCGGACTCCTTTTCGTCAACGATGAGGGGACGGAGTGCGGGGGGCTGATGTCGTACGGCGTCGAGGGCGAGCAGTTCCTCCGCCTCTCCTTCGACGGCTACGAGCAGAACGACGCGCTGATCGTGGGCCACCACGACGAGAGCGGCACCCGGCAGAGCGTCCTCGAGTTCGTCGACCGGCCGCACTGGTCGATCGCCGACCTGATCGAGGAGGCGTCGGCGGCGGACGGCGACGAGGCGCGGAGGGCCGTCTCAGACCGCTATTTCGCGGACGGCGCCGGCGAGTCCCGGATGCGTCTGGCGCGGGAGGAGGACGGCTCGGTCGGTCTGACGCTGCGCGATGGGCGGGGGCGCGACCGACTGCGTCTCGTCGTGCCCGAGGAGGGGGAACCGAGGGTCGAGCTGGTCGCTCTCGACGGGACGGCCCATCCGCTCACGGGCCGTCCGGATGTCGGGGAGGATCCGCGGGGATGACGGCCCACCGAATCTCCCCAGTGTGGCGGGCCGGCGCCGTCAGGTCGACTGGCGCTCGGCCGCCCGCTTGAGGCCCTCGGCCTCCAGGTCGACGTAGCGCCGGACCCGCCCACCGGCCAGCAGCGCACCGAGCCAGGCCAGCGGGCCGCTCAGTGCGAAGGTCAACAACGCCTCCACCCCCTGGTCGGTGGGAGTCAGCTCGTGACCGCCGGTGAAGGTCATCCCCCCGGACGACGCCTGCCAGGTGAAGTTGCGGCCCGGCTCGAGCACGGTCACCGTCCACTCCATCGGCCGCCCCTTGGGCTGCTTCACCATCGCTCGACTGCCCACCTGCAACGGGCCGGGCTCGAGCAGGTCGATGCGCTCCATCGAGGCCGTCCAGCGCGGCCAACCCTCGACGTCGGCCAACAGCTCCCAGACCACGTCCGGGGGCGCGGCGATCTGCATCGTCCTGCGATGGTCCACGGCGTCCTCCTCGTCCCGAGCGAGCAACCACCACGGTAGGCCGACGGTTCGACACGCGCAGGTGACTTTTTCCGCGAGCCGCCTGTCGCCGCTCGTCGTCGCCGCTCAGC
>CAYRLV010000173.1:6217-7680 GCA_964425155.1 uncultured Ornithinicoccus sp.
TCGCCGCTCGTCGTCGCCGCTCAGCCGCGCACCAGGCGGTACCAGCGCGGCGCCGCCTTGGCCGCCGCGCCGCTCAGGGTGCCCTTGTCGACCGCCTGGTCGTCGGTGATCCGCCACCCGGGGAAGGCGGCCCGGACGCCGGCCCGGTCGACGCCCCGGGGCAACGGCCCACGCCGTCCCGGGCTGAAGCCGAACAGCAGCAACGTGGCACCGGGCTCGGTGACCATGGCCAGCTGTTCGCCGTACGCGACGCGCTGGGCGTCCTCCAGGCCGTGGAAGCAGCCGATGTCGAGGGCGAGCCGATAGCCCGTGCCCACGGCCTCGCTGAGCCGGGTCACGTCTCCGCGGAGGAACGTCACGTCGACGCCGGCCGTCCGTGCGCGTTCTCGGGCTCGGTCCAGGGCGCGGGGAACGGCGTCGAGGCCGGTGACCTCCCAACCGCGGCGGGCCAGATCGACGCTCTGCCGCCCCGCGCCGCACCCGAGGTCGAGCGCTCTGCCCAGCGGGGCCTCCCGACCGTCCTGCTCTCGGTCGAGCAGGGTGGCGATCTGGCGCAGGCTCCCGGGATCCTTGGCGTCCCAGGGCATCACGCCGAGTCGGTACGCGAGTCGGTAGGCAACGCTCATGCGGGGTCCCTTCTCCACCGTTCAGCGTAGGACCGGCCGCCCGGCCACGGGGCCCGAACGAGCACACTGAGTCCGCTCCGGTGGACCGGCACCGGCCCGGTGAGCTGGCTCAGGCCAGGGGACGCAGCCGGTGAGCGGACCGATATCCTTGAGCGACCGCCATACCTCTCCGCCCGGCAGCGCCGCGGCCGCCATCACGAGGAGCACCTCGCATGGGAAACGTCGTCGTCGACGTGATGCTCAAGCCCGAGATTCTCGATCCGCAAGGACAGGCGGTGGCGGGTGCGCTGCCACGCCTCGGCTTCGACCGGTTCACCGACGTGCGCCAGGGCAAACGCTTCGTGCTCACCGTCGACGGTGAGGTCACACCGGAGGTGCTGGAGGAGGCTCGGCGGGCCGCCGAGACGCTGCTGTCCAACCCGGTGATCGAGGACGTCGTGTCGGTCCGCGCGGAGGACGCCGACGTGGCGGAGCCGGCTCGATGAGGATCGGGGTCGTCACGTTCCCGGGCTCGCTCGACGACCACGACGCGCTGCGGGCCGTGCGGCTGGCCGGTGCCGAGGCGGTGCCGCTCTGGCACGGCGAGGCCGACCTGGGTGGCGTCGACGCCGTGGTCCTCCCCGGAGGCTTCTCGTATGGCGACTACCTCCGCTGCGGGGCGATCGCCCGGTTCGCTCCGGTCATGGAGGCGCTCGTGCCCGCCGCACAGGGCGGGCTGCCGGTGCTGGGCATCTGCAACGGCTTCCAGGTGCTGTGCGAGTCGCACCTGCTCCCGGGCGCGCTGATCCGCAACGACCACCGCAAGTTCGTCTGCCGCGACCAGGTGCTGCGGGTCGA